>NZ_JAZEWV010000039.1:0-65555 GCF_036353415.1 Actinacidiphila polyblastidii | reverse complement strand
CGGAGTTTTCCCCGCGGGGGGGGGGCCCCCCCGGGGGGGGCCCCCCGCCCCTGTCACTGCCCCGACGGCGGCAGGGAAGCGGCCCCGCCGCGATGGCCCGTCGAGCCGCCGATCCGGACACGGGAGCCCCCGGCTCCCGACTGTCGGGCACCGCACCGGCCGTGCAGCTACCGGCGACCGGTGACCGGCCGTCGGGCAGCGGATCGGCCGCAGTGGTCCGGCGATCCGGACATGGCGGCCCCGGCCCGCGCCGTCGGGCAGCGGACCGGCCACAACGGCAATTCCGGCTCCCGGTCGTTGGTCAGCGGACCGGCCGCGACGGCAGTTCCGGCCCCCGGCTCCCGACTGTCGGGCACCGCACCGGCCGTGCAGCTACCGGCGACCGGTGACCGGCCGTCAGGCAGCGGACCGGCCACAACGGCAATTCCGGCTCCCGGCCGTTGGTCAGCGGACCGGCCGCGGTGGGTCTGTGTCCGGGCACGGCAGCTACCGGTGACCGGCCCCCGGCCGTTGGTCAGCGGACCGGCCGCGACGGCAGTTCCGGCCCCCGGCCCCCGGCCGTCGATCAGCGGATCGGCCGCGGTGGGCCTGTGTCCGGGCACGGCAGCTACCGGTGACCGGCCCCCGGCCGTCGGGCAGCGGATCGGCCGCAGTGGTCCGGCGATCCGGACATGGCGGCCCCGGCCCGCGCCGTCAGGCAGCGGATCGGCCGCGGTGGCAGTTCCGGCCCCCGGCCGTCGGGCAGCGGATCGGCCGCGGTCGCAGTTCCGGCCCCCGGCCGTCGGGCAGCGGATCGGCCGCGGGTCCCGGGTCCCGGGCCGGGCACGGGAGCGGTCGGCCCGCCGGGCCGGTGGCGACCGCGGCCACGCGGTGGCTGCGGGGGCGCTTCGCGGGCGAAGCCCGCTCCGCGCTGATTTGACCCGGCCGGAGGCACTCCGTAACCTTGACCTTCGGCGTTTCTGCGCCTATACGCCTGAGCACCTTCCTCCCGGCCCCCGCCGCTCCGCGGTGACGGTCGCGAGAGGCACCCCACATCACATGACGCGGGTTGCTGGCATCAGGGGTCCGCATCGAGCAGAGAGTGAGTTCAGCGTGTACGCGATCGTGCGTAGCGGTGGCCGCCAGCACAAGGTGGCCGTCGGCGACATCGTCGAGGTCGACAAGATTCCCACGGGCAAGGTCGGCGACGCCGTCGCGCTCTCGACGCTGCTCGTCGTGGACGGCGAGGCCGTCACGAGCGACCCGTGGGTGCTGGCCGGGATCAAGGTCGAGGCCGAGATCGTGGACCACCACAAGGGCCAGAAGATCGACATCCTGCGCTACAAGAACAAGACGGGTTACCGCCGTCGCCAGGGTCACCGCCAGCAGTACACGGCGCTGAAGATCACCGGCATCCCCACGGCTGCGAAGTAAGGGACTGAGGAGAGATGGCACACAAGAAGGGCGCATCGTCCACCCGGAACGGTCGCGACTCCAACGCTCAGCGGCTCGGCGTGAAGCGCTTCGGCGGTCAGGTCGTCAACGCCGGTGAGATCATCGTCCGCCAGCGCGGCACCCACTTCCACCCGGGCTCCGGCGTCGGCATCGGCAAGGACGACACGCTGTTCGCGCTGTCCGCCGGTGCGGTCGAGTTCGGCACGAAGCGCGGCCGTCGCGTCGTGAACATCGTTCCGGCCGCCTGACCCGCAAGGGACTCAGCGCAGCCGAAGACTTCGAGGGCGGACCCCGCTCCCGGCAACGGGAAGCGGGGCCGCCCTCGGTGTGTTGTCACCCGTAGGACCTCGGGACATCCCCGTACGTATCTGGAGGAAGCACCCATGACCACCTTCGTGGACCGCGTCGAGCTGCATGTCGCCGCGGGTAACGGGGGCCACGGCTGCGCCTCCGTGCACCGGGAGAAGTTCAAGCCGCTCGGCGGCCCCGACGGCGGCAACGGCGGCCGGGGCGGCGACGTCACCCTGGTGGTGGACCAGGACGTGACCACGCTGCTGGACTTCCACCACAGCCCGCACCGCAAGGCCACCAACGGCAAGCCCGGCGAGGGCGGCAACCGGTCGGGCAAGGACGGCACCGACCTGGTGCTGCCGGTGCCGGACGGCACCGTCGTGCTCGACCAAGAGGGCAACGTGCTGGCCGACCTGGTCGGCCAGGGCACCACCTACGTCGCAGGCCAGGGCGGCCGCGGCGGCCTCGGCAACGCGGCGCTGTCCTCGGCCCGCCGCAAGGCGCCCGGCTTCGCGCTGCTCGGCGAGCCCGGCGTGTCCCAGGACATCGTCCTGGAGCTGAAGACGGTGGCCGACGTGGCGCTGGTCGGCTACCCGAGCGCCGGCAAGTCCTCGCTGATCTCCGTGCTGTCCGCGGCCAAGCCGAAGATCGCCGACTACCCGTTCACCACCCTGGTGCCCAACCTCGGCGTGGTCACCGCGGGCTCGACCGTCTACACCATCGCTGACGTGCCCGGTCTGATCCCCGGCGCGAGCGAGGGGCGCGGCCTCGGCCTGGAGTTCCTGCGCCATGTCGAGCGCTGCTCGGTGCTGGTGCACGTGCTGGACACCGCGACGCTGGAGTCCGACCGCGACCCGGCGACCGACCTGGAGACCATCGAGGCGGAGCTGCGGGCGTACGGCGCAGGTCTCGAGGACCGGCCGCGGGTCGTCGTGCTCAACAAGGTCGACGTGCCGGACGGCCGCGACCTCGCCGAGATCATCCGCCCCGAGCTGGAGTCCCGCGGCTACCAGGTCTTCGAGGTCTCCGCGGTCTCCCACCACGGGCTGCGGGAGCTGTCCTTCGCGCTGGCGAAGATCGTCGCCGAGACCCGCGCGGCCGAGCCCGTGCAGGAGTCCACCCGGGTGGTCATCCGCCCGAAGGCGGTGGACGACGCCGGCTTCACGGTCACCCCCGAGGGCGACAGCCTCTTCCGGGTGCGCGGTGAGAAGCCGGAGCGCTGGGTGGTGCAGACCGACTTCTCCAACGACGAGGCGGTCGGCTACCTCGCCGACCGGCTCAACCGGCTCGGCGTCGAGGACCAGCTCCTCAAGGCCGGCGCCAAGCCCGGCGACGGCGTCGCGATCGGCCCCGAGGAGGACGCGGTCGTCTTCGACTGGGAGCCGACCATGGCCGCGGGCGCCGAGATGCTGGGCCGCCGCGGCGAGGACCACCGGTTCGACGCGCCGCGCGCCGCGGTCACCCGCCGCCGCGACAAGCAGGCCGAGCACGACGAGGCGGAGCACGAGTACCGCGGGTTCGACCCGTTCAAGTAGCCCGCGCCGGGCGGTCGGGCCGCGAGGGCCCGTCCGCCCGCTGTAGCCCCTCCGCCCGCGGGGAGCCGTCCGCCCCGGCCGGCCGGGTGAGGATGCGCCGGGACAGCACGTAGGTGAACGGGATCGCCACGATCGCGGCCGCCAGCGGTGCGACCCGGTCGTCCACACGCGCCCACTCCACCAGCGCGTACACGCCGACGCTGGTCACCACGTAGTTGGTGAGGTTCGTGAGCGGGAAGAGCAGGAACTTCCGCCAGCTGGGCCGGGTGCGGTAGGTGAAGTAGGTGTTCAGGAAGAACGAGCCGGTCATGCTCAGCACGAACGCCACGGTGTACGCGGCGAAGTACGGCAGCCAGCCGCGCAGCGCGAGGTAGCAGCCGTAGAAGGTCGCGGTGTTGACCACGCCGACCGCTGCGAACCGCGCCACCTGCAGGGCGCCGGGCCGCAGCCGGGGCGCCCTCAACGGACCGCGGGGCGCGGCGGCACCGCGGCGCCCACCGCCGTGACCGGGGCGGGGACCGGGTCGGCGCCGCCGCCGGAGAGCACGTCGGTGGCCGCGCCCTGCCGGGTCACCCCGAAGGCGCGCGGCGCGTTGGTCTCCTTCACCAGGAAGTGCGGCCGGCGCTTGGTCTCGTAGTAGATCCGCCCGATGTACTCGCCGATCAGCCCGAGCATCAGCATCTGCAGGCCGCCGAGCCCGACCACCGCCACCAGCAGCGTCACGTAGCCCGGCACGTCGGGTCCTTCGATCATGGCCAGCACGGTGACCGCCACCGCGTACGCCGCGGCGACAGCGGACATGATCAGGCCGAGGTAGATCGCCAGCCGCAGCGGGCGGTTGTTGAAGGAGATCAGGCCGTCCATGCCGTAGTTGACCAGGGCGCCGAAGCGCCACTTGGTCTCGCCGGCCTCGCGCGCCGCGTTGCGGTAGTCGAAGGTGACGGTGTCGAAGCCGATCCAGGAGAAGAGCCCCTTGGAGAAGCGGTTGTACTCCGGCATGGCCAGCAGCGCGTCCACCGCGCGGCGCGAGAGCAGCCGGAAGTCCCCGACGCCGTCGGTGAGTTCGACGTCCACCCAGGTGTTCACCGCGCGGTAGTACAGCCGGCTCAGGGCGCTGCGCAGCCGCTTGTCGCCCTCGCGGGTGCGGCGGGCGATGATCTGGTCGTGGCCGGCCCGGAACAGGTCCAGCATCCGCCCGATCAGCTCCGGCGGGTGCTGCAGGTCGGCGTCCATCACCACCACCGCGTCGCCGGTGGCCTCCTTCAGGCCGGCCAGGATGCCGGCCTCCTTGCCGAAGTTGCGGCTGAAGGAGACGTAGCGGGTGCTGGCCTCGCGGCCGCGCGCCAGTGCGCGCAGCCGCTCCAGGGTGCCGTCCGCGCTGCCGTCGTCGACGTAGCACAGCTCGTAGTCGACGGACAGCGCGTCGAGGGTCTCGCGGATCCGCTGGTCGAAGAGGTCGACGACGGCCTCTTCGTTGTAGCAGGGCACTACGATCGACAGTCGCATCAGGTCACTTCCGGCGCCGTACGCGGGGACGGAGCGTACGGTGTCAGGCACGCACCGCAGCTCTCCGGTCAGAGTAGGACGCGCGATGTCGCGTGCGGCCGACCTGGACGCGCGATGCCGGAAAGTTCAGCAACCCGTCCGAACGGGACCCTTGAGAGTTAACCCCGGTGTGGGCAACCCAAACCGACAAATACTACTCTGGGCCCGCCGCGCCGATCATCGGCGCCCACCATCCGCAGCAGAAGCGAGGGACACCGAATGGCCCGTGTCAGCGTCGTCGTGATCACGTACAACGATGCCGGGCACGTGGCCGCCGCCGTCGAGTCGGCGCTGGCACAGGGCGACGAGGTCGGCGAGGTGCTGGTGGTCGACGACTGCTCGACCGACGGCACCGCCGAGGTGCTCGCCGCGCTCGCCGACGCCGACCCGCGGGTGCGGCCGGTGCCGCGGACCACCAACAGCGGCGGCTGCGGCACCCCGCGCAACGACGGCATCGGCGCGGCGGCCTTCCCCTACCTGCTCTTCCTGGACAGCGACGACGTGCTGCCGCCGGGCGCCGTCGACGCGCTGCTGCCGGTCGCCGAGAAGCACGACGCCGACGTGACGGCCGGCCGGGCGGTCCGCCGCGAGCTGCCCGAGGGCCGCGACAGCGTCTGGGCGCCGCGCATCTACGACACCGCGGCCGGCGCCACCCTGCCCGGCACCGTCGTGCAGGGCATCGCCGACCACCCGGAACTGCTCTGGGACACCCTGTCGGTCAACAAGCTCTACCGCACCGCCTTCCTGCGCGGCCGCGGGCTGACCTTCCCCGACGGGGCGTTCCACTACGAGGACTTCGTCTTCACCGCCCGGCTGTACGCCGCCCGGCCGCGGATCGCCTACACCGATGCGCCGGTCTACGTCTGGAACGTGCGGCGGCAGGCCGCCCGGCTGTCCATCTCGCTGCGCCGCGCCGACATCACCAACTGGCAGCACCGCATCGCCGCCCACCGCGGCGTCGTCGACACCTTCCGCGACGCGGGCGCCTACGGCCTCGCCGAGGCCGCGCAGGCGAAGTTCCTCGACTACGACCTGCCGATGTACATCCGCGAACTCCCGCAGCGCCAGGCCGCGTACGTGGCCGACTGGTGGCGGGTCACCCGGGACTACGTGGCGGGCTTCGACCGCGAGGGCCTGGCGCTGGCGAGCGTGCCGGGGCGCTGGACCGCCCGCGCGCTGACCGCGCCCGGCGCCGACGAGCCCGAGCCGGGCGCGGCGGGCCTGGGCCGGCTGGTGGAGCTGGCCGCCCGGCCGCCGCGGCTGATCCCGCCCTACGGCGACGTCCCGCCGCTGGAGCTGGCCGAGCTGGAGCCGCGCGCGCTGCCGGTCACCGTGGAGGCCAGGGTGCAGACCGGCAGCACCACCCGGCTCGGCCTGCGGGTGCACGACCTCTACGGGCGGCTGGCGGCGCTGCATCCGGTGGCGCTGCGAGTGGAGCTGTTCGAGCGGGGCGCGGCGGAGCCCGCGATCACGGTGGACTCCCCGCTGGTCGCCGAGGGCGACAAGGGCTGGACCGGTGCGCTGCGGCTGCGCACCGCCGACCTGGCCCGCAGCGGCCGCCTGGCGGTCTGGCACGTGCGGGCCGAGATCCGCTACGCGGGCACCGACCAGCGCACGCCGGTGGAGGTGCGGGCCGCCGACCACCAGGAGGCGCGGCGCAGCGCCGTGGTCCGGCCGACCGGGCAGGTGCTGCTGGTGCAGACGCACATCACCGCGGGCCGCGCGCTGATCCTGCGGGTCGCGGACGGCATGCAGGGCGCCCGCCGGGTCGCGAGCGGCCGGCTGCGCAGGCTGCTCGGCCGCTGAGGCCGCTCTCGTCCTCCCCGGGAGGCGGCAGGTGAGACAGAGCGTAGCTGTGCAACAGCTATGAATATGAGCGGTAGATGAGATGATCCGATCGTTCTGGACAGTGGGCGCGTGATTCACCTAGTGTTCATCGGACGATCGCACCACATCTGCCCGCTTTCTCTGAGAAGTTGATCGCATACCCATGGTCATACGAGGCATTCGGTCCGGTGTGACCACTCTGCCGAAGCGTCTGGACTCCCTCACCAGCCTCAGGTTCTTCGCAGCCTTCGCGGTGTTCACCCACCACTTCACCGGGTTCGGCGGCAAGACGGGACTGGGACGCTCACCGCTGATCTTCCCGTACTCGATGATCGGCGGCCACGGCGTCACGTTCTTCTTCGTGCTCTCCGGCTTCCTGATGATGTGGGTGTTCAAGCCGAACGAGCACCCCGGCGTCTTCTACTGGCGCCGCGTGGGCCGCATCTGGCCCGCGCACCTGGTGGCGCTGGTGCTGGGCATCTACGCCTACTACATCGCCGCGCACCTGAAGATCAGCTGGCCGAGCCTGATCGCCTCCGCGTTCCTGGTCCAGACCTGGGCGCCGAACGTCACCCCGACCCTGCCGGGCAACGAGGTCACCTGGACCCTCAGCGTCGAGCTGCTCTTCTACGCGCTCTTCCCGCTGCTCGGCCGGATCGCGGTCCGGCTGCGCACCCGCTGGCTCGCCGCGGCCACCGCGGTCGGCCTGGCCGGCATGTGGGCGATCGACTGGTTCGCCACCGCCCACTACTCGCCCGCGCACGCCGGCTGGGTCATGCGGCACCCCGCGGTCTACCTGCCGCAGTTCATGCTCGGCATGACGATGGCGCTGGCGATCAAGCGCGGCTGGCGGCTGCCGCTGCGCCCGTTCGTCCCGATCGTGCTGCTCGGCGCCTACGTCTACTGCTACTACCAGGGCCGGGCCCGGCTGTCCGCCGGCAAGGTGGCCCAACTCGACTTCACCGTACGGCCGATCATCGCGATCCTGTCCGCGCTGGTGATCCTCGCGTTCGTGCAGCGCGAGGTGCGCGGCCTGCGCGGCCTGCTGAACACCAAGCCGCTGGTGATGCTCGGCCTGTGGTCGTACTGCTTCTACCTGCTGCACCACTCGATCAGCCGGATCGCGATCTACCAGTGGGGCCGGCTGCCCAACAACAACGCCGTGCTCTTCACGCTGCTCGGCATGGCGCTGGTGGTCAACGTGCTGGCGTGGGCGCTCTTCACCTTCGTCGAGGAGCCCGCCGAGAAGTGGTGGCGCAAGCGCACCCCGAAGCGCTGGCTGAAGCAGGGCGAGACGCCGCCGCCGGCCATCCCGGCGCCGCGCCGCCCGCAGTCCGAGAGCGTCCTGGGCTGACACCGGGCGCTGCGAGACGGCATACGGCGAAGGGCCCGCCCCCGAGGGGGGCGGGCCCTTCGCCGTATGCCGGTGGCGGACCCTCAGCGCTCCAGGAACGTGAAGAGGTCCTCCCAGCGCTGCGTGATGGACTCCGGGGTGTAGCGCTGCACGTTCGCCCTGGCCAGCTCGCCCATGCTGTCGCGCAGCTCGGCGTCCGCCATCAGCCTGACCACCTGGCGGGCCAGCTCCGAGGTGTTCCCCGGCCGGGCCAGCAGGCCGTCCACGCCGTCCTCGATGATCTCGTGCACGCCCGGCGCGCAGTCGAACGCCGCGCACGGCAGCCCGCACGCCATCGCCTCCAGCAGCGCCAGCGGGAAGCCCTCACCGCGCGAGGACTGGATGAACACCGAGGCGCCGCGCAGCGCCCCCGGCACGTCCGAGGTCTGCCCGGCCCACTCCACCGAGTCGTCCAGGCCCAGCTCGGTGCACTGCGCCTTCAGCGGTGCCTCCAGCTCGCCCGCGCCGTAGATCTTCAGCCGCCACCCGGGCTGCCGCGGCGCGGCCTCCGCCCAGGCGTCGAGCAGCATGTCGATGCCCTTCTGGTGGCTGAGCCGGCCGACGCTCGCGACGACCTTCTCGGTCCGCGGCGAGGCCACCTCCGGCATCATCGGCAGCGGGTTCGGCATGAAGCCGACGTTGTTCAGGCCGCGGCCGGCCCACAGGTCGGCGTCCTCCTGCGTCAGCAGCAGCAGCCGGTCCACGTCCTTGTAGAACTTCTCCACCCGCTGGAACCGCGAGGACTGCTTGGAGTACTCGTACGACTCGTGGCTCATGCCGATCACCGGGTGCCCCGCGGTGTCCGCGAGCGCCACCCACTCCATCGCCCACACCTGGGTGACGACGATCATGGCGCCGGGGCGTGCCGCGCGGAAGAGCGCGGACAGCTTCTCGGTGCTGCGCCTGACGCCCTTGTCCCGGGCCGACTCCTGCCGCCGGGCGGCCACGTTGGCCCGGTCCAGCAGGCCCTTGGGCCGCCACTTGCCGGGCGGCCGCACCTGGTAGAGGGTCACGGTGTCGAACGGCGGGTTCTCGCCGAGGTCCATCGGGACCTCGGGCGGCGCGATGCCGACGATGGTCACCCGGTGGCCGCGGTCGGCCAGCAGACCGGCCAGCTGGGCCTGCCAGCGGGCCACGCCGCCGAGTTCGTTCACCTCGTTGGCGACGAAGAAGATGTCGCGCTGCCGGTTGCTCATCGGGTCGTTCCCCCTGCCGGGCCGAAGAAGCGGTCCGCGATCCGGGCCGCCGCGTCGCCGCGGTCGTACTCGCCGTATCTGGCCACGAAGTCCTTGACCTGGTCGCTGTACTTGGCGCGTACCGCGTCGAGGTCGGAAAGCGTCGAGAGGAGCTCCTCCTCGGTCCGCGCGACCGGACCCGGGGCCTCCTCCAGCAGGTTGAAGTACGTGCCGCGGATGTCGTGCGCGTACTCCTCCCAGTCATAGGCGTAGAAGACGATCGGCCGCTCGGTGAGGGCGTAGTCGAACATCACCGAGGAGTAGTCGGTGACCAGTGCGTCGGCCAGCAGCAGCAGCGGCGTGATGTCCGGGACACCGGTGACGTCCACGATCCGGCCCGCCACCGACGGCGGCAGCGTCACCTTGTTCAGGTAGTGCGAGCGCACCAGCAGCGTGAAGCGGTCGCCGAACCGGTCGGCGAAGGCGTCCACGTCGAAGGGCGCCTCGAAGGACTGCACGCGGCCGTCGGCCGCGGCCCGGAAGGTCGGCGCGTAGAGCACCACCGGAAGGTCCGGGCGAAGGCCCAGCTGCGCGGCCAGCTCGCGGGCCGCGGCCGGCGGCTCGGCGGCGCCGCGGGCCTGCACCAGCGCGTCGTTGCGCGGGTAGCCGACGCGCAGCAGCCTCTCCTCCGGCAGCCGGTAGGCGCGGGCCAGCGTGCGCACGTCGTGCTCGGTGCGCACCACGAAGTGGTCGAAGCGGTCCAGCGCCTTCTGGTAGTCCTGCTGCTCGTTCTCCGCCATGATCCGGTACTTCGGCTCGTCGAAGCCCATCCGCTTGAGCGCCGAGCCGTGCCAGGTCTGGATGTACGTGGTCTCGGGCCGCTTGGCCAGCTTCAGCGGGAAGCCCTGGTTGTCGATCCAGAACTCGGCCTGGGCCAGCGCCCGCAGGTACTTCCACGACCAGCGCTGGACCAGCTCCACACCCTGCGGGTAGTCCTTCGGCGGGTTCTTGCCCTCGTACGACCAGATCGCGGTGATCGGGGCGCCGCGGCGGCGCAGCTCCTCGAAGATCGCCCGCGGGCTGTCGCTGTACTGCTTGCCGAGGTGGCTCTCGAAGACGACGGTGCCCTTGCGGACCGGCAGCACCTTGACCATCTGGTGGTAGCCCTGAATCTTGCGCGGGCCGGAGTCCAGCCGGCGGCGGGCGTCGCGCGCCTTGCGCAGCACCGTCTTGGCGGCGCGGGCCGGCGGCCCCTGCAGGTTGCGCTGCACCAGGGCCCGGCCGACCTGCGCGGCCCTGCCGTGCTGGGTCAGCACGAAGGCGAGGTGGCCCTTGGCCGACACCTCGGGCTTGAGGCGGTCCGCGGTGGCCCGGGTGAGCATCGGGCGCACCACGATGGCGCCGGTCTCCTCCAGGTCGGTGTTGCCCGCGGTGATCTTGCCGGCGGTGGTCCTGCCGTCCACGGTCAGCCGCAGCCGGATGTCCCACACCTCGTCGATGATGCCCAGCGGGCGCAGCGTCTGACGCAGCGGCACCTCCGCGTGCCAGCTCAGCCACTCGCCGTCGTGCCGCAGCTCCTGCACCGGGACCCGGTACGAACGCAGCGAGCGGCGGCGGGCCTTGAACTCCAGCTCGGCCTTCATCGAGGCGCCGGGCGGGACCACGCCCAGCGGGTTGACGATCTGGCCGTCCAGGACGACGCCGGTGGCGCTCTCCTGGTAGCCGGTCAGCTGGTTGCGCAGGTTGAGCCGGTCCAGCGGGGTGCTGTGGTAGCCGCGGTCGGTGACGTCGAGTATGTCCCGGGCGTGCGGGTCGTCGAGGTGGTCGGCGCACCAGTACACCCGGCCGCCGACCTCGGCCAGCGGCGAGGACACCTTGTTCCGGTTGATCAGGGTGTCGATGGCCGGCATCAGGTTCGGCCAGTCCTCCTTGAGCAGGAGGAAGGCGCAGATCGCGTGGATCGGGTCCAGCGAGTCGAAGGCCCCGCGCGGAAAGTCGCGGGTGTACTCGTTGGCCATCTCGGCGAAGCGGTGCCGGTAGTCGTCGTCGAGGAACGGCAGGTCCCGCAGATAGAGCACCAGGTCGTGCTTCAGGAACTTGACGTCCTTGTGCAGCCGCAGGTCCTCCAGACCGCGCCGCTTCAGGATCGCGTCGACCCTGCGGTGGATCTCCAGCCGGTCCGCGAAGTTGTTGATCTCGTGGCGCCTGTTGCTGATGGATTTCGCCTCGGTCTTCTCCACCACGTTCCAGTGGTAGACCGTCTGCGGAATCAGCGTGATGCGCTCGGCCGCGAGATAGGCCTGCGCGGAGAAGAGCAGGTCCTCGTAGTGAATTCCGCGGGGGAAAGTGAGTTCTTTCTCCTGGAGGAATTCACGGCGATAGCACTTGTTCGTCGAAAGGGTGTCGAAGACGAACAGGTCGGGGAGTTCCGCGATGCTGTCGAAGGTCCGCGTGGTGCGGTACAGCCACGGGTACCAGTCGACCCGCTTGTTGTTGCGGTGGTCGACGTGCACCCGGACGCACTTGCCCGACACCAGGTCGGCGCCGGTGCGGTCGGCGGCCTCCAGCATGTTCCGGCAGGCGTGCGGATCGAGGATGTCGTCGCTGTCCAGGAACATCACGTAGCGACCGCGGGCCACCTTGATCCCCTGGTTGCGCGGTTCGCCGCAGCCGCCGCTGTTCTCGGCGAGCCGGATCGCGCGCACCCGGTCCGGGTCCGCCTCCGCCAGCCGCTGGGCGACCTGGAAGGAGTCGTCGGTCGAGCAGTCGTCGGCGATGACGACCTCGACATTGCGCAGTGACTGGTCGAGCACCGACCGGACCGCGGTCGGAAGTCGGGCCGCGTCGTTGTACACGATAACGACAACGCTGATGTCCGGAGTGGTGCCGGACACCTCCTCAGCCGCGTTGGTCATTCTTGACACAGCCACCTCTGGTCGAAATTACGGTCTGCGATGACTGCATAGCTTATCTCATGTGCTGTCACCGCCCGTTCAGGAGCCGGTCACACCTCGTTCAGGCGTGCGACGAGCCCGTCCCGGGGGCGGCGGGGCGCTTGGGTACGATGGCCGGCATGACGTGGTTGATCACCGGCGGTGCGGGATACATCGGTTCACATGTGGCCAGGGAGCTGGTCGGCGGCGGCGAGCCGGTGGTCGTGCTCGACGACCTCAGCACCGGTGACGCCTCCCGGCTGCCCGAGGGCGTCGTCCTGGAGCGCGGCTCGGTGCTGGACGGGCCGTTCGTCGAGGACGTGCTGCGCCGCCACGGCGTGACCGGCGTGCTGCACATCGCGGCCAAGAAGCAGGTCGGCGAGTCCGTCGAGCGCCCGCTGTACTACTACCGGGAGAACCTCGACGGGCTGCGCACCGTACTGGAGGCCGCGGTGGCCGCCGGGGTGCTGCGGTTCCTGTTCTCCTCCTCCGCCTCGGTGTACGGCATGCCCGACGTGGACCTCGTCACCGAGCAGACCCCGTGCCTGCCGATGAGCCCGTACGGCGAGACCAAGCTGGCGGGGGAGTGGCTGGTGGCGGCCGCCGGCCAGGCGCACGGCATGGCCACCGCGTCGCTGCGGTACTTCAACGTGGCCGGCGCCGCCGCCCCCGAGCTGGGCGACCCCGGGGTGTTCAACCTCATCCCGATGGTCTTCGAGCGGCTGGAGGCCGGCCAGGCCCCGCGGATCTTCGGCGACGACTACCCCACGCCCGACGGCACCTGCGTCCGCGACTACATCCACGTCGCCGACATCGCCTCGGCGCACCTGGCCGCGGCCCGCCGGCTGGTCGCCGACCCGCAGGCCCGGCTGGTGCTGAACATCGGCAGCGGCGAGGGCGTCTCGGTGGCCGAGGTCATCGACACGATCCGCCGGGTGACCGGCCACAGCGACCTGGCGCCCGAGGTGGTGGCCCGCCGGGCCGGCGACCCCGCGCGCGTGGTCGCCTCGGCCGAGCTGATCGGCAAGGAGCTGGGCTGGACCGCCCGCTTCGACCTGGAGCAGATGGTGACCTCCGCGTGGGAGGGCTGGCGGCACCGCCACTGACGGCGGCGCTCCGGCACGGGCGGCGTCTCGGCGCCGCCCGCGCCCGGGTTGATGCTCCGGCCCGCGCCCCGGCCCGATCGCGGGCGCCGGCTCAGGCTTCCATCTCGGTCGCGACGTAGGTGCGCAGCCAGGTGCGGAAGTCGGGTCCGAGGTCCTCACGTTCGCAGGCCAGCCGCACGATCGCCCGCAGATAGTCCGCACGGTCCCCGGTGTCATAACGCCGCCCGGTGAACACCACCCCGTGCACCGGACCCCCCTCACCCTCACGCTGCGCCAACTCCCGCAACGCATCGGTCAACTGGATCTCCCCACCCCGCCCCGGCCCGGTCTTCGCCAACACCCCGAACACCGCCGGATCCAGCACATACCGCCCGATCACCGCGAACGACGACGGCGCCTGCCCCACCTCCGGCTTCTCCACCAACCCCGTCACCCGCACCACATCCCCCTCACCCGTCGGCACTATCGCCGCCGACCCGTACAAATGGATCTGCCCCGGATCCACCTCCATCAACGCCACCACACTGCCCCCGTACCGCGCCCGCACCGCGATCATCCGCGCCAACAACGGATCCCGCGGATCGATCAGATCATCACCCAGCAACACCGCGAACGGCTGATCCCCCACATGCGGCTCCGCACACAACACCGCATGACCCAACCCCCGCGGATCCCCCTGCCGCACATAATGCATCGTCGCCAGATCACTGGACTCCCGCACCCGCGCCAACCGCGACGCATCCCCCTTCCGCGCCAGCGCCTCCTCCAACTCATAGTTCCGATCGAAGTGATCCTCCAACGGACGCTTGTTCCGACCCGTCACCATCAGCACATCCGACAACCCCGCCGCCACCGCCTCCTCCACCACATACTGAATCGCCGGCTTGTCCACCACCGGCAACATCTCCTTCGGCGTCGCCTTCGTCGCCGGCAGAAACCGGGTCCCCAGACCCGCCGCAGGAATAACAGCCTTCGTGATCCGGGCATCCATGTGCGTCATGCCGTGCACCATAGCGGGCACGTATGTGTGGAAGATGAAGAAGCGATTCATTGCGGCTGATAGGCGGCGTTGTGCATGATATGAGCGGGTCCCGCGACCTCAAGAAGGGCCTGCGGGCGCGGCTGCTGAGGGCCAGGCGCGATCTGAGCCCGGCGCAACGGCAGGCGGCCGCCGTCGCATTGGCGTCGAGAGTACGCGACCTCCCTCAGGTGGCGGCCGCGGCCACTGTGGCGGCCTATGTGTCGACGGGCACCGAACCCGGCACCCTCGAGCTGATCGACGCCCTGCGTGAGGGCGGCGTCCGCGTGCTGCTGCCGGTGCTGCTCGACGACGACGACCTCGACTGGGCCGAGTACCGCGGCCGCGAGACCCTGGAACCCGCCCGGCGGGGCCTGCTGGAGCCCTGCGGTCCCCGGCTGGGCCCACGGGCTGTCACGGGCGCTCAGGCCGTCCTGCTGCCCGGTCTCGCCGTGGACGCCCTCGGTGTGCGCCTGGGACGCGGCGGTGGCTCGTACGACCGGGCCCTGGCCCGCCTGGCCGAGGCGGACGCGCACCCCTCGCTCGTCGTCCTGCTGTACGCGCACGAGGTGGTCGACGCGGTCCCGAGGGAACCGCACGACCACCTCGTGGACGCGGCCGTCACCCCTGAGGGCGTACTTCGCTTCCCCGGCGTTTCGGCGTGACCGCGACGCCAAGAAGGCGCGCCGTCGCCTGGCGCCGCCGAGGCGGCTACGGGGTGAGCGCCATCTTCGCCTTGGCGGCCCTGTCGACCTGTGCGTCGGAGAAGTACCAAGGCAGCAGCTCGCCGTTCGCCCACTTGTCGGTCTGGTCGGTGTAATGCGGGTTGTACGCGTGGCCCGAGGCGCCGGTGAGGTTGATCCAGCGGGACTTGTCGAAGTCCTGAAGGTTGACGATCATGCGCATCGACGGCACCCATACCACGTCGTACCCGCCGGCCGCGTCCCATCCGGTGGCGTCCACGGCGGCCTCGCCGCCGCTCAGCTGCCAGGGGCCGCGGTTGAGGAGCCACTTGACGACACCGGGGCCGTCGGTGCCCAGGGTCTGGTTCTTCAGGTTCAGCTTGTGCAGCCGCCCCCAGCTCCAGGTGTCGATGTCCTTGCCGAGCTTGGCGGTCAGCTCGTAGCGGGCGTCCTTCATGGCCTGCTGGAGGAGTTGGTCGCGGTCGCTGCGGTGGGCCTTGTTCTGGTCGGTGCCGAAGAACGCGGTGGTCGACATCGTCCACCACTGGTTGTCGGGCTGGTTGATGATGTCGCGCACCACCTCGAACCAGCGGTCGCCACCGTCAGGCTGCGCCTCGTCGGCGTCGCGCTCGCCGCACTCCTCGACGGTGTTGCTCTTGCCGTCCAGGTTGTCGACGGGTCCGGTCTGCCCGGCCGGCGGCACCCGCAGGCACTGGCCCTTGGGCCGCAGCTCCTTGGGCAGCTTGTTGCCGAAGGCGAGCTTGAGGACGTTGCGCCAGACGGCGTTGAAGTACGCGGCCGCAGCGGAGTCGGAATCCTGGTTGTAGTCCCATCCGACCAGCAGCTGTTGTGCTTTCCCTACGTAGTCACCCTTGTCGCCGGTGATGTTGATCTTCGTCAAGAGGGGCACGAGCAGCTTGGCGATCTCGCTGCTGTCGTCGTTCTGCACGGACTGCATGTCGTCCATGGAGATCTTGCCGCCGTCCTTGATCTTCGACGCGATGAGGTCGTTGATCCGCTGGCTGCGCGTGCCGTAGTCCCAGTCCTCGGTCAGCAGGAACGGGTACTTGCTCTGGTCGATCACCGCCTGGTTCGCAGTGACGATGTAGCCGCGGGCCGGGTTGTACTCGTACGGCATGGACTGGAACGGGATGTACTTGTTCGTCCAGCTGTAGCGCGAGCTCCAGCCGGGCTGCGGGTAGGTGCCGTTGTCGCCCGGCGGGCGGATCGGGATACTGCCGGGCGCCTGGTAGCCGATGTTGCCGCTGGTGTCGGCGTAGATCAGATTCTGCGACGGTACGGCGAAGTCATGAGCGGCCGTCCGGAAGTCGCTGAACTTCGTCGCCCGGTCGAGCTCGAAGACCGCGTCCATGGTCTTGGAGGGGGTGAGCGCCGTCCATTTCAGCGCGACCGCGTATCCGCTGTTGACCCCGCCCGGCGGGTCGGTGACCGGAGCGGTCTTGCCCACGGTGGTGAGTTCGTCGCTGCGGTCGGAGATGAGCGGGCCGTTCCTGGTCCCCCGGACGATGATGGTACGGGGCTTGCCGCCGGCGACCTTGATGGTCTCCTTGCGGGTCGCGAACGGCACCTGCTCGCCGTTGTAGAGATAGGTGCCGGCGGTGACCTTCTCCAGGTACAGGTCGGTGACATCGGCGCCCAGATTCGTCATACCCCAGGCGATGTCCTGGTTGTGGCCGATGATCACACCAGGCATGCCGGAGAAGGTGTATCCGGCGACGTCGTACGGGCAGGCCGCACCGACCCTGCGGCAGTGGAGGCCCATCTGGTACCAGAGCGACGGCAGCTGGGGCGCCAGGTGCGGATCGTTGGCCAGAAGCGGCTTGCCGGTCGTCGTGTAGGTGCCGGACACCACCCACGAGTTGGATCCGATGCCGGTGCCGGAGGGGCCGAGCAGGGCGGGCATCTGGTCGATGATCTGGGAGATGCCGGCGAGCTGGCCGTCCACGGTGGAGTTCAGTCCCTGCGGGCCGTTCGACCCGGCGGGCTTGTATGTTCCGGTGATCGGATCGACGGCACCGGCGTCGACGATCGGACGATTGCGATCATAGGGATAAGCCGGATAAAGCTGCTTTATCTGCGCCTGGCTGAGCCGGCTCGTCATGAGGGCGCGGTCGATCTCGTCCTGCATGTTGCCGCGCAGGTCCCAGGCCATCGCCTTGAGCCAGGCCACCGAGTCGACCGGCGTCCACGGCTCCGGCTTGTAGTTGTTGACGAGCGACAGTGCCGCGTACTCCACGGACAGGCCGGCGCCACTGTGGTCCTGCAGATAGGCGTTGACACCGTCGCTGTACGACTGCAGGTACTTCTTGGTGGTGGGACTGAGCTTGGTGTCGTACTCCTGCTGCGCGACGCCGTGCCAGTCGAGGGTGCGCAGGAAGGCGTCGGTCTCGACCTGGCCCTTGCCGAACATCTCCGACAGCCGCCCGGAAGTGAGGTGGCGGCGCACATCCATCTCGTAGAAACGGTCCTGCGCCTGCACATACCCCTGCGCGCGGAAGAGGTCCTCGGGGGTGTCGGCGTAGATCTGCGGGATGCCGTTCGTGTCGCGCTTGACATCGACGGGCGCGGACAGCCCCTTGAGCTTCAGGGAGCCGGTCGTCTGCGGGAAGGAGGCGTGCACCGTGCCGACGCTCCAGTACGACCCGTAGCCGATCCCCGCCACCAGCAGCAACGCCATCACGATCACGATGAGGCGGAGGCGGCGGGTCTTCTTCCGTGCGGGCATCGCTGTCCTTCAAGGGGCAGGGCGGACCGGGTGATCACGTGCTCGTTGTGCAAGGGCAACCATAGGCGTAAGTCCTTTGGCCCAAGGACACGGCGTCCGAGTGACCCATCCGGTGGACCTTGCATCGTCAAGGGAGGGTAAAATATTAGGTAAGGCAATGAAGTTGAAAGGACCAGGCCCCTGACTGTCCACCACCTCAACGAGATCCTCCTGATCGGCGCCGCGGTGCTGCTGGTCGCCGTCGTCGCCGTGCGGCTCGCCTCTCGCAGCGGACTGCCGACCCTGCTCGTGTACCTCGGCATCGGCGTCGTGATCGGCCAGGACGGCCTGTTCGGCTTCACCTTCGACAACGTGCAACTCACCCAGGTGCTGGGCTATGCGGCGCTGGTGGTGATCCTCGCCGAGGGCGGACTGGGGACGAAGTGGCACGAGATCCGGCCGGTGGTCCCCGCCGCCGCCGTGCTGTCGACGGTGGGTTTGCTGGTGAGCGTCTTCATCACCGGCACGGCAGCGCACTACCTCGTGGGCCTGGACTGGCGTCAAGCACTGATCATCGGCGCGGTGGTGTCCTCGACGGACGCCGCCGCCGTCTTCTCCGTACTGCGCAATGTCTCCCTCCCCCAGCGCGTGACCGGCGTCCTGGAGGCCGAGTCCGGCTTCAACGACGCACCGGTCGTCATCCTCGTCGTCGCGTTCTCCGCGGCCGGCCCGGTCGAGCACTGGTACGAGCTGATCGGCGAGATCGCCCTGGAGCTGGCGATCGGCGCCGCGATCGGCATCGCCGTCGGATGGATCGGGGCGTACGCCCTCAAGAGGGTGGCGCTGCCGGCCTCGGGCCTGTATCCGATCGCGGTTCTGGCGATCGCCGTGGGCGCCTACGCTCTCGGCGCGCTCGTGCACGGCTCGGGCTTCCTCGCCGTGTACGTCGCGTCCCTGGTGCTCGGCAACGCGAGACTTCCGCACCGCCCTGCCACGCGCGGCTTCGCCGAAGGCCTCGGCTGGGTGGCCCAGATCGGCCTCTTCGTCCTGCTCGGCCTGCTCGTCACCCCGCACGAACTGGGCGATGACATCATCCCCGCTATCGTCATCGGCCTGTTCCTGACGATCGTGGCCCGACCCGCGTCGGTGGTGGTGAGCCTGCGGCCGTTCGGTATCCCCTGGCGCGACCAGGCGCTCATGTCATGGGCCGGACTGCGCGGAGCGGTGCCGATCGTGCTCGCGACCATTCCGATGGTGGCCGGCGTGGACGACAGTCGGAGGATCTTCAATATCGTCTTCGTCCTTGTGATCGTCTACACGCTGGTGCAGGGCCCGACCCTGCCATGGGTGGCGCGGCACCTGCATCTGGAGGAGGGCGACGACAGCGGGGCGGCAGATCTCGGCATCGAGTCGGCGCCCCTGGAGCGACTCCAGGGGCATCTGCTCTCCGTCGCCATTCCGCAGCGGTCCCGCATGCACGGCGTGGAGGTCGACGAGCTGCGGCTTCCCCACGGAGCCGCAGTCACCCTGGTGGTGCGCGCCGGTGCCAGCTTCGTGCCGCTGCCCACGACCGTGCTACAGCGCGGCGACGAGCTTCTCGTCGTCACCACCGACCCGGTGCGTGACGCCGCCGAAGACCGCCTGCGTGCCGTCGGACGAGGGGGCAAGCTGGCCGGTTGGCTCGGCGACGTCTGAGGGCGGCCACCGTCGACCGCACACCCGAGAAGGCAACGCGTCACGAACGATCACCCGAAGAGTTACGTATGATGAGCAGGTATTTGTCGAGTACAACCTCTGCCTGACGCAGGACCGGCGTGGGATTTCCACGCTGAGCGGACGGTCCTCGGCGCGCAGGTGCGGACCATCCGCCCGCGCGCTACCAGGCGGCAGAAAGTCCGAATCGTGGCATCCAAGGTGCCCACCTCCTCCTCTTCCTCTGCGCGCGGGGCGACCGGCGACCGCACTCCCGGTTACCGGCAGCTGCTGCGCACCCCTCACGCGTGGAGTTTCCTGGTCCCGGGCTTCGCCGCGCGGCAGCCGTTCGCGATGCTCACGATCAGCCTCGTGCTGCTGGTCCAGCACACCACCGGCTCCTACGGGACGGCCGGCGCGGCGGCTGCCGTCACCGGCGTCTCGATGGCACTGTGCGCCCCCCGAGGCGGCCGGCTCGCAGATCGGTACGGGCAGCGGGCCGTACTGCTGCCGGGCGTCGTCCTGCACGCGGCGTCGGTCGGCGTCCTGGTGACGCTCGCGCTCGCCCACGCGCCGTCCTGGGCGCTCCTGATCGCGGCGGTGCCCGCAGGTGCGACGGTCCCCCAGGTCGGACCCATGGTGCGTTCACGCTGGGCGGTGGCGCTGAACGGTTCTGCTCCGCCCCTCAGGGCGGCGGCCGCGGCGTTTGAGTCAGTGACGGACGAGTTCACGTTCGTGGTCGGCCCGGTGCTCGCCACTGCCCTGTGCACCTCGGTCCATCCGGCCGCGGGTCTGATGACGGAAGCGACCCTGACGCTGGCCGGAGGCGCCCTCTTCGCTCTCCAGAGTCGGTCCGCCCCGTCGCCGCACCCCTCGGGCGCCGGCCGTGGCGGGGGCCACGCCTCGGCGCTGGCCTCTCCGGGAGTGCGCGCGCTCGCCGTGGCGTTCCTCGGCATCGGGGCGGTCTTCGGCGGCATGCAGGTGTCGCTCGCCGCATTCACCCACGAGATCGGCCGTCCCGGCGTCAACGGCATCCTGTACGGCACTTTCGCTGCGGGAAACATGCTCGCGGGAGTGGTCTACGGGGCTGTCTCCTGGCGTGTGCAGCCGCGTACACGGCTGCTGGCGGCCTATGCCGCTCTTGCGGTCGCCTGCGTCCCGCTGTGGATGGCGCACTCCCCGGTGCTCCTGGGTGTGCTCGGCCTCCTTGTGGGCCTGTGCATCGCACCCGCGCTCATCACCGGGTACACGCTGGTCGACACGCTGGTGCAGCCGGCCACCCGTACGGAGGCCTTCACATGGCTGACTGGAGCGGTCGCACTCGGTCAGGCGGCGGCGGTCACCGTGGCGGGGCTGCTGGTGGACCACGCCGGTTCGCGTGCCGGTTTCACGGTGCCGCTGGCGGGCACCACCGTGGCCCTCGCGGTGCTCCTGTGGCTGCGCGGGCGGATGGTTCCGCCGACGCGCGCCGTCGTGGTAGCTGGTGTGATCGGTCACCGTACGCCGGTCTCGGTGGACTGACGGCGGGAAATACTGCACTATTGAGCGTCGTTAGCACTCAACGAGTGAGAGTGCCAGGAGGATCAAGTGCCGACGTACCAGTACCAGTGCACCGAGTGCGGCGAAGCCCTCGAGGCGGTGCAGAAGTTCAGCGATGACGCGCTGACCGAGTGCCCCAACTGCGGCGGACGCCTGCGCAAGGTCTTCTCGGCAGTGGGCGTTGTCTTCAAGGGGTCCGGTTTCTACCGGACCGACAGTCGGGGCTCGTCGACGAGCAGCAGCCCGGCGGCCAAGAGCGGCGGCTCGGACGGTAAGTCGTCCAGCAGCACGTCGGCGGGGGATTCCTCGTCGTCCTCCGGCTCGAAGTCGTCGTCCTCCTCGTCCTCCTCGTCGTCGAGCAGTACCTCGGCCGCCTGAGCCGAGGTCGCCGCCTTTCGGGACGGCAGTAGTTCTTACGATCCCCCGTCGTCGCCGCGGCGGGGTTTCGTGCTGCCCGAGCAGGCCGATTAGGGTGGCGGCCATGGTGGAGAGCAGCAGCGGTACGCAGCCGCAGGTCGAGATCGGCGTCATCGGAGGATCGGGTTTCTACTCGTTCCTCGACGATGTGATGGAAGTCACCGTCGAGACTCCCTACGGGCCCCCGAGTGACTCGCTGTTCATCGGCGAGGTGGCGGGCCGGCGGGTGGCGTTCCTGCCGCGGCACGGCCGCAAGCACCACCTGCCGCCCCACAAGATCAACTACCGGGCGAACCTCTGGGCTCTGGCCTCGGTCGGCGCGCGGCAGGTGCTCGGGCCCTGCGCGGTCGGCGGACTGCGCGCGCAGTACGGTCCCGGCACCCTGCTGGTCCCCGACCAGCTGATCGACCGCACCAAGTCGCGCGCCCAGTCCTACTTCGACGGGATGGCCCGGCTCGACGGCGAGGTGCCCAACGTCGTCCACGTGACCTTCGCCGACCCCTACTGCCCGGTCGGCCGGCAGGCGGCGATCGACACCGCGAGAGCCGGGGGGTGGGAGGCCGTGGACGGCGGGACCCTCGTCGTCGTGGAAGGGCCGCGTTTCTCCACCCGTGCGGAGTCGCTGTGGCACGCGGCCCAGGGCTGGTCGGTGGTCGGCATGACGGGCCACCCCGAGGCTGTGCTGGCTCGTGAGCTCGGCCTCTGCTACACGTCGTTGACCCTGGTGACCGACCTGGACGCCGGTGCGGACACCGGCGAGGGAGTCTCCCACGAGGAGGTACTCGAAGTCTTCGCCGCAAACGTCGGACGGATGCGCGACGTGCTCTTCGACGTGATCGGAACACTTCCCGCCAACGACTCCAGGGACTGCCTGTGCGTCAACCCGCTGGGTGGCCAGGAGCCGGGAATCACGCTGCCGTAGCGGCAGGCAGGGGCATCGGGGCGCCGACTCCGGGCAGCGTTCACCCTTGCGGGCGGCGGAGTTTTCCACAGCCCGTGGAGTTGTCCACAGGCGCCTGAGCACGACGTCGGCCCGCTGCGCGAAAGTAGGTGCGTCGGCCGGTTCGCGGTCGGCGTTCACCTACGTCAGGCGGTACCCGCTCATGTTTCCCTCCAGCCGTACGCCCATCCTTGCTCACCCTCCGCGTCCGCCCCAGCGCGCAGTGAAATCGGACCTGCTCTGCCTCTCCCCCACACCCACCGTGCCCGCTCCGCATCTGCCGCCGCGCTGCGAGGTCCCGCAGTTCGAACCCATCCGCGCCGGCGGGCGCGGCGGCGCGAGCCTGCTGCCGCGAGCGGTACGGCGACGCTGGCGGATGGTCGCGGTGGGCTTCTCGGTGACCTCCGCGGTGCTCGCCGTCTCGGCAGCGCACGGCGCGGCCGCACCGGTACGGGCAACGGCCCCACCACCACGTCCAGCGCCGGGAGCCTTGCAGCAGCCACCCGGCGACACCCTGGTACGTGCGCCCGTCAGGATCGCCGACGCGGCGGCGGTCGGCCTTCTGCACCCGGGCGACCGCGTGGACGTGCTGGCCGCTTCGCGGCTGGTCGCCACGAATGTCGCCGTGGCTGCGGTGCCCGTCGTCCCGATGACATCGGACGGGCCCGAGACCGACCCGGCTGTGGCAGTCGGTCGCGCAGGGATGGCGCCCGGCGGGGTGCTCGTCGTCCTGAACGTTCCGCGTCACACCGCGGCAGCGCTCTCCGGAGCTGCTGCCTCGTCACCGCTGGGGGTGGCGCTGTGCTGAATCGGTCCCCCTTGAGCGAGATCGCGCAGCATCCGATCGCGCAGAAGGCCTCGGCGGTCGCAGCCGAGGTGCGGGCTCGCCTGCAGGAGGCAGGCAAGCGGATTCAGAGGTGGTGGGGCGGCTTCTCGTTGAGGAACCTGGTGAAGTCGTCGTCAGCGGAGACGGAGGTCCCGGCCGGGTCTCCCCAGCCTCGGTCCGAGTCGTCGGCCGACGGACGGCTCAGCGGGTCGTCGAAGACCAGCCCCGAGCCGGTGGGCGTCACTGGCGAGGACGCCACCGCCGAGGGCCTCGACGCGGGGGATGCGGAAGGAGAATCCGCGGCTCCGGAGGCCCCTGCGCCGCCGACGCCGTCCGCGGCGCCTGCACCTTCAGCTGCGCCGGCTCGCTCGCCTGCTCCGCCGCTGCGGGACTCCCGTCCGTGGTCGTCGACTGCGCTCATGCCCCCAGAGTACGGCGCAGGCGAGGACCCGAGGGAACCGTTCCGGCCCAAGGCGTTGTACGGGGATACCCCAAGTGTCCGTTTGAGGCAGTCATCCGGATATACCTGGCCCCATGGAGACACCCAAGCCGGTCCAGCGGCCACCCCAGCCCCCCGTGCCGGCTCCCGCGGCGGGGTACGCGGGGGAGCTGGACATCGACCGAAGCGACCCCGCGTACCGCCGCTGGTTGAGCGAGGCTGTGGCGAAGGTCCATGCCGACGCGAACCGGTCCGCCGATACCCATTTGCTGTCAGTTCCGCTCCCGGCGGACTGGGGCGTCGACCTCTATCTGAAGGACGAGTCGACGCATCCGACCGGCTCGCTCAAGCACCGCCTGGCCAGGTCCCTGTTCCTGTACGCCCTGTGCAACGGGTGGATCCGCCCCGACCGCCCGGTGATCGAGGCGTCCAGCGGGTCTACGGCCGTTTCGGAGGCGTACTTCGCCCGGCTGATCGGTGTCCCCTTTGTGGCCGTGATGGCGCGTGGGACGGTACGGGCGAAGGTGGAGCTGATCCAGTTCCACGGCGGCCGATGCCATCTGGTGGAGGACCCCTGCGAGGTCTACGAGACGGCAGCGCGGCTGGCCAGGGAGACGGGCGGCCACTACATGGACCAGTTCACGTACGCGGAACGGGCGACCGACTGGCGAGGCAACAACAACATCGCGGAGTCGATCTTCCGGCAACTGGCCGCGGAGCGGCATCCGGTGCCGGACTGGATCGTGGCGACGGCTGGGACCGGCGGTACATCGGCGACCCTGGCCCGCTACGTCCGCTTCGCGCAGGCGACCACCGGAGTCTGCGTGGCCGATCCGGAGAACTCGGCGTTCTTCCCGGGCTGGCGGGACGGCGACCCGTCGGTGAGGACAGGGACCGGCTCCAGGATCGAGGGGATCGGCCGCCAGCGGGTGGAGCCGAGCTTCGTGCCGGGCGCGATCGACCGGATGATGCGGGTTCCGGACGCCGCGTCGATCGCAGCCGTCCGCGTGCTGGAGCGCCTCCTCGGGCGCCGCGCGGGGGCGTCGACCGGGACCGGCCTGTGGGCGGCGTTCCGGATCATCTCGGAGATGCGTGAGTCCGGTCGCCGTGGCAGCGTCGTGGGGCTGATCTGCGACCCCGGCGAGCGGTACGTGGAGAAGTACTACTCGGACGGCTGGCTGGCGGAGCAGGGGATCGAGATCGGCCCGTACGTGGAGCGGCTGGAGCGGTTCCTGCGGTCCGGGATCCTGGACGGACCGGAGCCTGAGGAGCGCGGCTGAGGGCGCGTTGGGCTGCGCACGTGAGGACGTATGGCCCAGGGTGTTGCTCATGAGCGATCCCACGACGCCATCCGCTCCGGCAGGGCCCGGGTCGCCGGCGGTCCAGGCCGTGCGCAGGATGACGCCGCGCAGCCGTACGGAGGAGCACCGGGCGTCCACCCCACTGGAGCTGTTCTTCGACCTGTGCTTCGTCGTTGCCGTGGCCCAGGCCGGGGGGCGCCTGGTGCACGCCGTGGGCGACGGGCATCCCGGGCACGGCGTGGTCGGCTATCTGACGGTTTTCTTCGCCATCTGGTGGGCCTGGATGAACTTCTCCTGGTTCGCCTCGGCTTACGACACGGACGACGTGCTGTACCGCGTGACCACG
Source organism: Actinacidiphila polyblastidii (assembly GCF_036353415.1). Classification (NCBI taxonomy): domain Bacteria; kingdom Bacillati; phylum Actinomycetota; class Actinomycetes; order Kitasatosporales; family Streptomycetaceae; genus Actinacidiphila; species Actinacidiphila polyblastidii. The sequence goes on along the minus strand of NZ_JAZEWV010000039.1, from coordinate 40,390 downwards.
CTCGTGCAGATCGTGGGCGTGCTGATCCTCGCGGCCGGCGTGCCGCGAGGATTCGACGACGGGGACTTCCGGCTGACTGCGATCGGATACGTGGTCATGCGACTGGCGCTGGTCACGCAGTGGTTGCGTGCGGCACGGTCGGCGCACCGGAACGGGGCGGTCGAGGAGCGAGCGACGGCACTGTCGTACGCGGTCGGGGTGACGGTCTGCCAGGTCGGCTGGGTGATCCTGCTGGTTCCGCACGGGGCGCCGCCGGTGTGGGTGTTCGCGCTGCTCGCAGTGGCCGAGATGGCGGTCCCGCCACTGGCGGAACGCCACGCGCCCACGTCGTGGCATCCGCGCCATATCGCCGAGCGCTACGGTCTGTTCACGATCATCGTGCTCGGGGAGTCGGTGTCGGCGGCGACGGTCGCCGTGCAGTCCGCAGTGGACTCGCAGGCGTCGACGGCGAAGCTGCTGCCCATCGCGGCGGGCGGACTGCTGATCGTCTTCGCCGCGTGGTGGATCTACTTCGCAGTGCCCATTCACGACCATCTGGCCTCCAACCAGCAGGCGTTCTTGTGGGGGTACGGCCATTTCGCCGTGTTCACCTCGGCGGCGGCGATCGGTGCAGGACTGGAGATCGCGGTCCGGCAGGCCACGGGTGAAGCGGAGATCTCGACCAGAGCGGCGTCGGCCGCGGTGACGCTGCCGTCGGCGGTGTTCCTGTTCACGGTGTGGCTGCTGCACTCCCGGCACTACAAGCGCGGCCTGGCGCAGCAACTCACCCTGCCTGTCTCTGCGGTGCTGGTCCTGGTGTGCACGGTGACCGGCTCTCACGCGGTGCTGTGGTCGGGGCTGGTCTGCGCGGCGGCCGTGGTGGTGGGGGTGTGGCAGTCGGCGAGGGCGTCGAAGTGACGGGCCCGGCCGGGGTCAGACGCCGCTGGCGCCGATCAGTGCCCCGACGGCGTAGGTGACGGCCATCGCGATGGCGCCTCCGGCGGCGTTGCGGATGATCGCCGGCCGCACGGGGGCTCCGCCGAGACGGGCGCTGCCCCAGCCGCAGCCGACGAGAGCCAGCAGCACGGACACGACAGTGACGGTCAGCCGCCAGCCAGGCGGGGGCAGCACGATCGCGAGCAGCGGCAGCAGGGCTCCCGCGGTGAAGGAGATGAAACTCGCCCAGGCGGCGTGCCAGGGGTTGGCGAGTTCGTCGGGGTCGATGCCGAGTTCGACTCGGGCGTGGGCGCCCAGAGCGTCGCGGGCGGTGAGCTGTTCTGCGACCTCGCGTGCCAGGTCATGGGTGATGCCGCGTTCCTCGAGCAGGCCGGTGAGCTCGTCGAGTTCGGCTTGCGGGGTGGTGGCGAGCTCTTCGCGTTCCAGGGCGAGGGCGGCCTGCTCGGAGTCGCGTTGAGTGCTCACGGAGACGTATTCGCCTGCCGCCATCGACAGCGAGCCGGCGAGCAGTCCCGCGAGGCCGGCGGTGAGCAGCGCGGAACGCGAGTCGGTGGCTCCGGCGACGCCGACGACCAGGCCGGCGGTGGAGACGATGCCGTCGTTGGCTCCGAGCACGGCGGCGCGCAACCAGTTCAGGCGGGTGCCGAGCCCGTCGTGATGAGGCTCCCCCGGATGCGGGCCGGCCGTGTCGTCGTCCATGGGTGCAGGGTCTCATCCGACGCCGGTCGGCCGGTGCGGACAGGCCGGACCCCGACGCGGGGGGGATGCGCCGGGGCCCGGGTCTGTGGGGGACCTTTGACGGTCCGTTGTGGGTCAGGCTGCTTCGTAGTCCAGGCCGGTCGCGCGCGCCATGCGCTTGAGGTCGGCGAGGGCGTGCTTCTCGATCTGCCGGATGCGCTCGCGGGTGAGGCCGTGTTCCTTGCCGACCTCGGTGAGAGTGCGTTCGCGGCCGTCCACGATGCCGTAGCGGGCACGGATGATGGACGCGGTGCGGTCGTCGAGGCGGTCGATCAGGCCGTCGAGCTCCTCGCGGCGGAGCATGACGAGCACGGAGTCCTCCGGGGAGGGCGCCGCTCCGTCTTCCACCAGGTCGCCGAACTCGGTCTCGCCCTCAGCGTCGACGGACATGTTGAGGGACACCGGGTCGCGGGCCCAGTCCAGGACGTCGGCGACGCGCTCCGGAGTGGAGTCCAGCTCGGCGGCGATCTCCGCGGGCTCGGCGTCGCGGCCGTTCTCGCGGTTGAACTCGCGCTGCACGCGCCGGATGCGGCCGAGTTCCTCGACGAGGTGGACGGGCAGCCGGATCGTGCGCGACTGGTCGGCGATGGACCGGGTGATGGCCTGGCGGATCCACCACGTGGCGTACGTCGAGAACTTGAAGCCCTTGGCGTAGTCGAACTTCTCCACCGCGCGGACCAGGCCCGCGTTGCCCTCCTGGATCAGGTCCAGGAGCGGCAGCCCGCTGCGCGGGTAGCGGCGGGCGACGGCCACGACGAGGCGGAGGTTGGAGCGGATGAAGACGTCCTTGGCACGCTCACCGGCGAGGACGAGCGCCTCGAGCTCCTCGCGCGCGGCTTCGCCTCCCGCTCCGGCGGGCAGGTCGATGTCTGCGGCCAGGATCCGTTCGGCGTAGACGCCCGCCTCGATGTCCCGCGAGAGTTCGACCTCCTTCGCGGCATCGAGCAGCGGGGTGCGCGCGATCTCGTCCAGGTACATGCCGACGAGGTCGCGGTCGGCGACTTCCCCGCCTGCGGCGCGAACACTGCTGGTCCCGCCTGCGTGACGACGGGCGACGGCACGGGTTGCCATGCGAGCTCCCTTACGAAAGTGCGGTCGGTCTCGGTCGGAACGGGGCCGCGCCGCTGGCTTGCGCCATGTTGCGGCTCCTGCCTTGCGGCTGCCCCTTCCGATCGGGATAACGACTGGAATCCGGACACAATTCCCATGTCGTCACCTGTTTTTTATGATCATGCAGTACCCTGTGCCGCCGCCCGGAGAGGTCGAGACGTGCCCGCTCGTATGGAAGTCCAGGTCAGCCCCGGTGACGAGGCCGATCTGGCCGCGCTCACCGATATCTACAACCACTACGTCCGCGCGACCGCCATCACCTTCGACGTGACGCCCGTCACCCTCGGCGAGCGCCGCCCGTGGCTGCTCGCCCACCCGGAAGACGGCCCGCACCGCCTCTTGGTTGCCCGGGACACGCGTACGGGCGACGGAATCCTCGGTTATGCGACGAGTAGCCCGTTCCGGCCGAAGGCCGCGTACGCCACGTCCGTGGAGACCAGCATCTATCTGGCGCCGGGCGCGGGCGGCCGGGGCGTCGGCACCCTGCTGTACGAGCGGCTCTTCGCAGCACTGCGGAGCGAGGACGTCCACCGCGCCTATGCCGGGGTCACCCTGCCCAATGAGGCGTCGATACGGCTCCACGAGCGCTTCGGCTTCGAGCGAGTCGGGGTGTACCGGGAGGTGGGGCGCAAATTCGGCGTCTACCACGATGTCGCGTGGTTCGAGAAGCGCCTGGAGTGACCGCCGGGATCCGGGCGTACGACCCGATCGGCGAGCCGAGCGCCGAAGCTTGTTTGAAGCTTCAAGCATGTACGGCTACTGTCGTTGCGTAAGCTTGAAGTTTCAAGGAGGCTGGCGATGGCCACACCGACCGACGGGCGCATGCCCGCCCTGTACCTCTCGCACGGTGCGCCGCCGCTCGCCGACGACCCCGTGTGGCCGGGCGAACTGGCGGCCTGGGCGTCCGCCCTCCCCCACCCCAAGGCCATCCTGGTCGTCTCGGCACACTGGGAGGAGGCCCCGCTGGCGATCGGCGCGACCACGACGCTTCCGCTGGTCTACGACTTCTGGGGCTTCCCCGAGCACTACTACCAGGTGACCTACGAGGCGCCGGGTGCGCCGGCGCTCGCCGAGGACGTGCGCAAACTGTTGCGCGCCGCGGGCCACCCGGTGCAGGACGTGCCGGACCGCGGGCTCGATCACGGGGCGTACGTCCCCCTGGTGGAGATGTTCCCGGCCGCGGACGTCCCGGTGCTCCAGGTGTCGCTGCCGACGCTGGAACCCGGTGCGCTCTTCGAGATCGGCCGCAGGCTGGCGCCGTTGCGCGACGAGGGCGTGCTCATCGTGGGCAGCGGCTTCTTCACGCACAATCTGGCGGCGCTGCGACACGCCGGGGACGGGCCGCCGAGCTGGTCGGCGGAGTTCGACGACTGGGGGCAGCGGGCGCTGGACGCGCAGGACGTGGACGCTCTGCTGGACTTCGAGCACGCCGCCCCGGCAGGACGGCTGGCGCATCCGCGTACCGAGCACTTCGCGCCGCTGTTCGTTACGCTCGGCGCGGCCGAGTCGGATCTCGGTAGTCAGCGCAGCATCATCGACGGCTTCTGGATGGGGCTGGCCAAGCGTTCCATCCAGCTCGGCTGAACAGGAAGACACCGATCTCATGCAGAAACGACACGTCGCCCTCGGCGTGGCAGCACTCGCCGGCGCCCTGGCGCTGACGGCCTGCGGCTCGGACGGCAAGGACTCGGCTGGCAAGGGCCCGGCGGGTTCCGCTTCCGCGTCCGCGCCCGCCGACGACAAGCCGGCGGCCTCGCCGGTCTCGTGGCCGGCGCCCACCGACGCCTCCACGCAGGTGAAGGCGGCCGGCCTGCCGATGCTCGGGCAGGAGGGGCAGGTGCTGCACATCCACAGCCACCTGGACGTCTTCGTGGACGGCAAGACCGTGACCGTCCCCGCCGAGATCGGCATCGACGAGGCGAAGCAGCAGATCAGCCCGCTGCACACGCACGACACGTCGGGGGTGGTGCACATCGAGTCGCCGGTGAAGGCGGACTTCACCCTCGGGCAGTTCATGACCGAGTGGAGCGTGCCGGTCAGCAAGGTCGCGCTCGGCCCGCTGAAGACCGGCGGCGGCATGGCGCTGCACGTCTACGTCAACGGCAAGGAGCAGTCCGGCGACCCCGCGGCGGTGAGGCTGGGCGCTCACGACGAGATCGCGATCGTCTACGGCCCGGCCGCCGGGACGGTGCACGTACCGGCCTCGTACAACTGGCCGGAAGGGCTGTAGCCCGAACAGCCGGAGCGGTTCGCGCTGCTCGAACGACAGGCGCCCTGCCTCCTCCGATGCGGAGGAGGCAGGGCGCCTGTGTGCGTGCGCCGCGCGCCCGGGTCAGCGGACCGGGCTCGGCGCACCGGGGTCGGTCGCGACGATCAGTGCGCGACGACCGGGACCGCGAAGTCCTCGACGGCCTCGCCGTCCGCGTGCTCGCCGGTGTTCTGGACCTCGGCGTCGACGAGGACGAACGCCAGGACCGCCGAGAGCAGCAGGATGGCGAACGCCCAGTAGATGGCGACGGAGTAGCCGTGTACGGCGCTCTCGTTGACGAACAGGGCGTTCTTCAGGTCCGCCGGGCTCGTCTTGTGGGACGCGACCCACGCGGTGGTGGCACTGGCCGCCAGGGTGTTCAGCAGGGCGGTGCCGATGGAGCCGCCGACCTGCTGGGAGGTGTTGACCATGGCGGACGCGACGCCGGCGTCCTCCGGGCGCACCCCGTGGGTGGCCATGCTCATGGCCGGCATGAACGCGGTGCCCATGCCGAGGCCCATGAGGATCAGGCCGGGCAGCAGGACCACGGCGTAGCTGGAGTCGACCTTGATCTGGGCCAGGATCAGCATGCCGATCGAGGCGACCAGGAAGCCGGGCGCCATCAGCAGCCGCGGGCGGACCCGCAGCATGAGCCGGGCGCCGATCTGGGTGGAGCCCACGATCATGCCGCCGACCATCGGCAGGAAGGCGAACCCGGACTTCAGCGCCGAGTAGCCCATGACCTGCTGCAGGTAGTAGGTCAGGAAGAGGAACAGGCCGAACATGCCGATGACGGCCAGGCCCAGCGACAGGTAGACGCCGCCGCGGTTGCGCTCGGTGATGACACGGAGCGGCAGGAGCGGGGCCTTGACCCGGCTCTCGACGATCACGAAGACCGCCAGCAGGACCGCGGAGGCGACGAACAGGCCGAGGGTGATGCTCGCGGTCCAGCCGTCGCTCTCCGCGCGGCTGAAGCCGTAGACGAGCGCGACCAGGCCGGCGCTGGCGAGGATGACACCGGGGACGTCGAGCCGGTTGGGGTTGCGTCCGTGGTCGGGCTCACGGATGACCGTGGCCGCGCCGATGACGGCGGTGACCGCGAAGGCGATGTTGACGAACAGCGCCCAGCGCCAGTTCAGGTACTCGGTGAGGACGCCGCCCAGGATCAGGCCGACGGCCGCGCCGGCGCCCGCGATGGCGCCGTAGATGCCGAACGCCTTGGCGCGCTCCTTGGCGTCGGTGAACATCACCGCGAGCAGCGACAGGGCGGCCGGCGCCAGCAGGGCGCCGAAGACGCCCTGGAGGGCGCGGGCGCCGAGCAGCATCTCGGTGTTGACCGCGGCGCCGCCGACGGCCGACGCGGCGGCGAAGCCGAGCAGGCCCACGACGAAGGTGTTCTTACGTCCCCACAGGTCAGCGACACGGCCGCCGAAGAGCAGAAGTCCGCCGAAGGCGAGGGTGTAGGCGGTGACGACCCACTGGCGGTTGCCGTCGGAGATGCCGAGGTCGGCCTGGGCGGACGGCAGTGCGATGTTCACGACGGTCGCGTCGAGCACGACCATCAGCTGGGCTATCGCGATGAAGATCAGCGCTGTCCAGCGCTTCGGATCTGGCAGAGGTGCTTCTGGCATGACGGGTCTCACTAAAGGTGCGGAGTGACAGGACGTGGGGACGTTTGTCAGCGAAAGTGTCAGCGATCGCCTTGCGGGCGTGGAGCGGCGCCCGGCTGCGGTGCCGGCGTCCCGGAGGACGAGCGGGCTTCTCTCACGTCTGGAGATTGTGGACGACGGCACTGACAGTCACAGCTTCACGAGGCGTGAGGCCGATGACGTCGACGGGTGCTGCGATACGCCGCGCTGCGCGCTCACCCGCATCATCGCCAGGGCGAACTCGGCAACGCTACAACCGGACAGTTGTGATGTGCGACTTGTTATTTGCAGCCTTTCAGATCCTCCAGGGTTGCAGCGGTCCCCACGAGCACCGAGCGCGCCGGTGCGCGCAGCCCGTCGAGGAAGAGTTGCAGGTGTCGGTGGACGAAGCGGTCGAAGCCGGCGCAGCCGGTGCCCGGAAGCGGCCGGGTGAGCTGCGTCAGTGCGACCATCAGATCTCCGACAGCAATGTCACCACGCAGTTGGCCGGCCCGCTGGGCGCGGTCCAGGAGCGCGTTGATCGACCGCTCCATACGTTGCGCCTGGGCGGCGACGTCGGGGTCCTCGCGGTCGAACGCTTCGGAGAGCATGGGGCACAGGGCACCGATACGTTCCTGGACCGCCTCGAAGACGAACCGGTGCAGGGCGCCGAAGGCGTCGGCCTCCTCCATGAGGGCGTCCTCGGCCCGCTGGGCGGCGCCGGCCATCACCGACAGGGCGACCTGCCTGACGAGCTCGGCGCGGTCGGTGAAGTGGCGGTACAGGGTGGCGTTGCCGACGCCGGCCCTGCGGGCCACCTCGTCCAGCGCGACGTCGGGGCCGAACTCGACGATCGCCTCGCGGGCCGCGGCGACGATCCGTTCGCGGTTGCGTGAGGCGTCCGCGCGCAGCCGCGCCGTGTGCGGTCGGGCGGCACTCGCGACACCCGTGCCGGCGACGTCCATGGCCACGGCCGGCTCCTTCCTGCGGTCGTTCCCCGTGCGGCGTCCTGTGGGCGGTGAAGCGGAGACTAAGTCCCCGTTTCCTTCGATCGGAGTAAACGGGGAGACCATCCCCGGATATTTCTCTGTCACGTGTGACCTGTATCACATCATCCGACGAGCCCTTTATTGAAGGTTCAAGAAGTGCCGGTACCATGAACACATGGAATGGCTGACGGCGGACGAGCAGACGGCGTGGCGCTCCTTTCTGCAGGCCACGACGCTGCTGGAGGACTACCTCGACCGTCAGCTGCAGCGCGACGCGGGCATGCCGCACATGTACTACGCACTGCTGAGCACATTGTCGGAGACCCCCGCCCGTCGGATGCGGATGACCGAGCTGGCCGAACGTGTCAAGATCACCCGATCCCGGCTCTCCCACGCGGTCGCCCGCCTGGAGGGCGACGGCTGGCTTCGGCGCGAGAGCTGTCCGTCGGACCGGCGCGGGCAGATCGTCGTACTGACGGACACCGGGTACGACAAGCTGGTGCAGACCGCTCCCGGGCATGTGGAGGCCGTGCGTGCGGCGATCTTCGACCGGCTCAGCGCGGAGCAGACCGCCCAGCTCGCCGAGATCTCGCAGGTCATCGCCGACGGGCTGCACCAGCCGGCCGGCGCCGACGTGCCCTGGCTTCGCTGAGGGAAGCGGCGGCGGGAGCGGTCGGCGCACCGCGGGCGGCGCGCGGAGGGACTCAGGCGCGCCCCGACCTGGCCAGCCAGCGCCCCTGGTGCCTGCTGACCTCGATGGGGCGTCCGAAGCACTCGGTCATGCAGGCGCCGTTCAGCACCTCGGCAGCAGGGCCCGAGGTCAGCACCCGGCCCTCCTTGAGGAGCAGGACGTGCCCGATCGCGGGCGACAGCTCCTCCAGGTGGTGGGTGACGGTGATCGTCGCGAGGCCGGAGCGGTTGACCGCGAGCCGGTGCATGGCGTCGATCAGATCCTCACGCGACGGCAGGTCGAGCGCGTTGAAGGGCTCGTCGAGAAGCAGGAGCGAGGGGTCGGCCATCAGGGCGCGCGCCACCAGGATGCGGGCACGCTGGCCGCCGGAGCACACCCCGTAGGGGCGGTCCGCGAGCTCCTTGATCTCCAGCTCCGCCAGCAGCGCGTGGGCCCGCTCGCGCACCTCGGTGTCGTACCGCCGCCACAGCGGCTGCACCGTGCCGGTATGACCGGTCAGTACGACGGTATGCGCGGTGGCGTCCTGCGGGACCTTCTGGGCGGAGGACACCAGCCCGATGTGGGCGCGCAGTTCGCGCATGTCCACACGGCCGAGGCGGTGGCCGAGCACCTCGACGGTCCCGGTCGTCGGGTGCATGAGCGCACCGATGAGCCGAAGTACGGTCGTCTTACCGGCGCCGTTGGCGCCGAGCAGCGCCCAGTGCTCGCCGGAGCGCACCGACCAGGTGATCTCGTCGAGGATGACCTGTCCCGTGGTGTAACGCCGCACACTCGCCGCGTCCAGCGCCGCGACGACCCGCGCGGCGCCGTCGGCGCCCGGGGCGCCCGTACCGTTGGCTGCCATGGCGCGACGATAGCTGCATCCGCCATCTTCCCTGTGCGGCGTTCCGCCATGTGGGCGCCTCCCGGCGCCCCGCGGCGGGAGGCTCACATGGGGACGCCTGCACCCTCCGGGCTGGGATCGGACAGGCTCTTGGGGACGCCGCGCCGGTACAGCAGCAGGGTGACCAGGAAGCCGACGGCGAAGAACCCGGCCGACCACCAGTAGGCGACCGAGTAACTGTGCAGCTGCGCCTGGGCGGCGACCGCGGGTGACGGCTTCCTGCTGCTCGCGTAGTGCGAGGCGGCACTGATCGCCAGGGTGTTGAGAAGCGAGGTGCCGACCGAGCCGCCGACCTGCTGCGAGGTGTTGACCATCGCCGAAGCCACCCCTGCGTCGCGGCTCTGGACGCCGGCGGTGGCGAGGTTCATGCCGGTGGCGAAGATGGCGCCCAGGCCGAGACCGAGCAGCAGCAGCGGGGGCAGGACGTGGGCGGCGAAGGTGCTGTGGGCGTTCAGCGCGGTCAGCCAGGCCATGGCCCCCGCCGACAGCAGCATTCCGGTGGGCACGATGGGTTTCGCGCCGTAGCGGGGCACCAGCACGTTGGTCGTCGTCACCGAGGTGATCATGATGACCACCACCATCGGCAGGAAGGCGAGGCCGGTCATGACCGGCGAGTACGACAAGGTGCGTTGCAGGTAGTACGTCAGGAACAGGAACACACCGAACATGCCGGCCCCCGAGATGAACATCGCAAGAAACGACGCCCCGCGGTCGCGGTCCGCCACCACGCGCATCGGCAGCAGAGGGTGCTTGGCGCGCCGCTGCCACAGGACGAACGCGATCAGGAGCAGTCCTCCGACCAGCAGGAAGCCCCATGTGCTGGGCGCGCCCCACTGGTGGCGCTCGGCGTTGGAGAAGCCGTAGACGATGCAGAAGAGGCCGCCGGAGACGAGGGCCGCGCCGGGCAGGTCGAGGTCGGGGCGGTTCTTGGGCGATCCCGACTGCAGCAGGCGCAGACCGCCGAGGAACGCCACAGTCGCGAAGAGCAGATTGACGTACAGACACCAGCGCCAGTTCAGGTACTCGGTGAGGATGCCGCCGAGCAGCAGGCCGACCGCGCCGCCCGCGCCGGCCACGGCGCCGTAGATGCCGAACGCCTTGGCCCGTTCCTTCGGGACGGTGAAAGTGGTCGTCAGCAGGGACAGCGCGGCCGGCGCCAGCAGCGCGCCGAACATGCCCTGCAGGGCGCGGGCGCCGACCAGCACCTCGAAGCTCGGGGCGGCGCCGCCGATGGCAGAGGCGACCGCGAAGCCGATCAGCCCGATCAGGAAGGTCGTCTTACGGCCGATCAGGTCCGCGAGGCGCCCGCCGAGCAGCAGCAGCGATCCGAAGGCGAGGGCGTAGGCGGTGACGATCCACTGCCGGTTGCCGTCGCTGAAGCCGAGGGCCTGCTGCGCGGAGGGCAGTGCGATGTTCACGATCGTGGCGTCGAGCACCACCATGAGCTGGGCGAGCGCGATGACGCCGAGCACCCACCACCGGTGGGAGGAGGCGTCGTCGCCGCGGGTGGGCCGGGTGTCGCCGCCGGCCTGCCCGGGCGTGGAGCTGTCCTGGGTGCTACGGGCCATGATGTGGCTCTCCTCGGCGCGAGACAGCGCTTCCCCCCGCCTCTCCCACGCTAGGTGCAGGTCAGCGGACCCGCCACGCGGGCGACGGCAGGCTGGGGGTGCCTCGGAACGATGCCGGAAGCGGCCGGATCGCGCCCCATCGGCGGCGGCCGGCGGGGCGTGGTGCCGCGACGAGGCCGTACCGGGGGCGTACGGAGTCCGTGCCGTGTCGCGGGCCGCGATCGGGCCGAGGAGCTGCCCGTGATCCGGTCCCCGAACCGGGCACAGCGGCAGCTCCTCCGTCTCCTGGTCCCGCACCGGCCGATGGTCCGATGAACGGGAGAAACCAACCGCGACCGCCATCGGACGACCGTCCCTGGTGGCGATGACGGTCACGGCGTGTTCGGCCGCCGGCTGGGCGACTCGGACACGACTATGAGTAACCGCCCATTCGATAGGACTAACTCCCCGTCACCTGTTTGGCGTGACCCGATGAGCGGATGACCCCACCGCGGTGTACACGGTCGGGTGACCGCACCCGGCACGACGGCGCCCAGCCCGACGCAGCAGCACGACGCCGCCCCGACGGCCGCCCGCCACGTAGCGCCCACCTGCCTCGTACGCACTAACACTGCGCGCGGCGCCGCCGCAGTGGACGTTCTCTGATGATCAGAGAGTCGGACTGCGCGGGTGAGGGAGTGCTTCCGGTGGCGACGATTGCGAGCGGCGCGGACGCGGGCGGCGACGCTCCCGGGTCGCGCCCGCTCGCCGACGACGAGCGGGCGGAACTGGTCGCGCTGCGCCGCCGGTACGCCGGCCGCCGGTGGTGGCGCTCGGCCCTGTCGGCGCTGCTCATCACGCTGGCCGCGGTGCTGACGCCGCTCAGCGCGGTGGCCGTGTGGGTCGCGGACGAGATGAGCGACACCGACCGCTACGTGGCGACGGTCGCTCCGCTCGCCCGCCATCCCGACGTCCAGGCGGCGGTGAGCGGCCGGGTGACCGACGCCATCATGAAGAAGGTCGACCTCGACGCCCTGCTGTCCAGCGTGAAGCCCAGTCAGCGGCCCGCTCTTGAGTCGGCGCTCGGCACCCTCAGCGGGCCCATCACCTCGGGGGTCAGGGATGTCGTGCAGGCGGTGGTGGCGAAGTTCGTCGCCAGCGCCGCGTTCGAGCGGCTGTGGGTGCAGCTGAACCGGCAGGCGCACACGGCGTTCACCGGCGCGCTGACGGGCGACAGCGACACCGCGGTGAAGGTGAACGGCGACGAGGTGGTCATCGACCTCGCGCCGGTCGTCGACCAGGTCAAGCAGCGGCTGGTGGACCAGGGCCTGGGCGTCGCGGCCCACATCCCCCGGGTGCACACCGACTTCGTCCTGGTGAAGTCGCACGACGTTCGCAGGGTCAGAACCGGGTTCCGCGCCCTCCAGCTGGCCGGGAACTGGCTGCCCGTCGTCACGGTGGTCCTCGCCGCGGCGGGCGTCCTGCTGGCGGCGCGGCGGCGGCGCGCCCTGGTGACGGCGGCGCTGGCCATCGCCGCGGGCATCGTGGTGCTCGGAATCGGACTGTCGCTCTTCCGGATCATCTATCTCGATCATCTGCCCGCGAAGACCGACGAACGGGCCGCCGGTGAGGTCTATGACCAGCTCGTACGTTTTCTGTGGGCGACCATCCGCATGGTGGTCGCCCTGGGTGTCGTCGTCGCCCTCGGTGCCTGGCTCAGCGGTCGCGGGCGCTGGGCGCTGCGCGTCAGGAGGGCGTGGGAGTCGGCCATCGCGGGCGTCCGTGAGGCCGCCGGGATCAGGTCGACGGGGGCGGTCGGCGCCTGGGTGCACCGGCACCGGACGCTGCTGCAGTGGTGCGTCGCCGCCGCGGCCGCCGTCGTCCTGGTGGTGTGGTCCTATCCGACCGGGCTGGTCATCATCCTGATCGCGGTGGTGACCCTGGCGGTGCTCGCGGTCGTCGAGTTCGTCGACGACGGGAGGCGCCCGCCAGGGCCGCCCGGGCCGCCAGGGCCGCACGAGCCCGCGTCGCCGCCGGCGAAGGGGTGAGGCCGCAGCCCGCGAGGACCGCGCGCGCCACCCCTCCACCCGTGTCGACGTCGCGCCCCGCGGCTCACTGTTCGGTGGCCGCCAGGGCAGCGAGCTGCTCGGCGAACGGCACGACCGCCTCCTCGACGGCGGGACCGGTCGGCCGCGCGGCGACGAGGGCGGCCAGTTCACCGGCCGCACGGTCGACCCGCACGTCGAGCGCGCCCTCGCCGGCCGCGCCCCAGTCCTCGGAGGCCGCGTAGACGGCCGTCGGCACGACCACGGCCCGCAGGTACGCGAACAGCGGTCGCATCGCGTGCTCCAGCACCAGGGAGTGCCGGGCGGTGCCGCCGGTCGCGGCGACCAGCACCGGAGTGCCGGTCAGCGCGTCCTTGTCGATGATGTCGAAGAAGGACTTGAACAGGCCGCTGTAGGAGCCTGTGAAGACCGGGGTGACGGCTATCAGGCCGTCCGCGCCGGTGACCGCGTCGACGGCCTCGCGCAGCCGCGGGCCGGGGAAGCCGGTCACCATGTTCTGGGCGATCTCGTTGGCCAGCTCGCGCAGCTCGATCACCTGGACGTCGGCCCGCTCGCCGCCGCCTCCTCCTACGCGCCGGGCGGTGGCCGCCGCGAGGCGGTCGGCCAGCAGCCGGGTCGAGGAGGGACGGCTGAGTCCTGCGGTGACGGCCACCAGTTTCCTCGTCATGCGTCACTCTCCTGCAGTGCGGCGAGGTCGGCGTCGCGGCGCGCGACCAGCGCCTTGTGGGTGGGGCCCTCCGGGACCTGCGCGGGCCGTCCCTTGGCGAACTCCTCGCGCAGCACCGGCACGACCTCCTCGCCGAGGATGTCGAGCTGTTCGAGGACCGTCTTCAGCGGCAGTCCCGCGTGGTCCATCAGGAACAGCTGCCGCTGGTAGTCGCCGAAGGACGCGCGGAAGGCCAGCGTCTTGTCGATGACCTCCTGCGGCGAGCCCACGGTCAGCGGCGTCTGCTCGGTGAACTCCTCCAGCGACGGGCCGTGCCCGTACACCGGCGCGTTGTCGAAGTACGGCCGGAACTCGCGCACGGCGTCCTGGGAGTTCTTCCGCATGAACACCTGGCCGCCGAGCCCGACGATCGCCTGTTCGGGCGTGCCGTGGCCGTAGTGGGCGTAGCGCTCGCGGTAGAGGCTGATCAGGCGCTTGAAGTGCTCCTTGGGCCAGAAGATGTTGTTGGCGAAGAAGCCGTCGCCGTAGTAGGCGGCCTGTTCGGCGATCTCCGGGCTGCGGATCGAGCCGTGCCAGACGAACGGCGGCACGCCGTCCAGCGGCCGGGGCGTCGAGGTGAACGACTGCAGAGGGGTGCGGAACCTGCCCGCCCAGTCCACGGTGTCCTCGCGCCACAGCTTGTGCAGCAGCGCGTAGTTCTCGACGGCCAGCGGGATGCCCTCCCGGATGTCCTTGCCGAACCAGGGATAGACGGGACCGGTGTTGCCTCGTCCCATCATCAGATCGACGCGGCCGTCGGCCAGGTGCTGGAGCATCGCGAAGTCCTCGGCGATCTTCACCGGGTCGTTCGTGGTGATCAGCGTGGTCGACGTGGAGAGGATCAGATGATCGGTCCGCGCGGCGACGTATCCGAGCATGGTCGTAGGAGAAGACGGTACGAAAGGCGGATTGTGGTGCTCGCCGGTGGCGAAGACGTCGAGTCCGACCTCCTCCGCCTTCTGCGCGATGGTCACCATCGCCTTGATCCGCTCGTGCTCGCTCGGCGTCCGTCCCGTCGTCGGATCCGTCGTGACGTCGCCGACCGTGAAGATCCCGAACTGCATCGCTCCCACCATCCCATTTGGTTGATTGTTCAACCACTCGAACATTCCGCGGGCCGACCCTATTCCCCGGCCCTCCCCCGCGTGGAACCGGGCGACATCGCCGCTATTCTCACGATGTAATCGGGCCCCGGCACGAACCGCGGCGCCCGGCAACGAACGGACGCGTTCGCCCTTCGACGCCCGGCATCGAGCACGAGGCCCGGCAGCCGGCACCGGGCCGACACGTCCGGGCACGGACCGGGGGCCGGGCCCCGGCGGGAGAAGGGGGATGTCCGTGATCACACACAGCGAGGGTCCTCAGGCGCCGCGCCTGAAGGACGTGGCAGCCGCGGCCGGCGTGTCGGTGAAGACCGTCTCGAACGTGGTCACCGGCGCCGTACCCGTCTCCGAGAAGACCCGCACCCGCGTCCAGCAGGCGATCGACGCCCTCGGCTACCGCCCCAACGCCACCGCCCGCCAGCTGCGCACCGGCCGCAGCGGTGTGATCGCGCTGGCCTTTCCCGAACTGCCCTCGCCGTACTTCGCCGAGCTGGCGCTCGAGGTGATCGCGGCGGCGCGCCGGCACGGCTGCACGGTGCTGATGGACGACACCGGCGGCGATCCCGACGCCGAGCTGCGGATCGCCTCCGGCCTCGGGAACCCGATGATCGACGGTGTGATCCTCAGCCCCCTCGGCCTCGACCAGGCCGGGCTGCTGGCCCGCGAGCACCGGATTCCGCTGGTGCTGCTGGGCGAGGCGGACCTCGGCCCGGTCGCCGACCGGGTGCACATCGACAACGTCTCAGCCGCGCGCGACGTCACCAGGCACCTCATCGACCAGGGCTACCGGCGGATCGCCGCCATCGGCTGGCAGGACCCGTCCCCCCGGGCCACGGCGCTGCAACGCCTACAGGGCTACTCCGAGGCGCTCCAGGCCGCCGGCCGCCCCGTCGACCACGAGCTGCTGCCCCCGGTGAACGCCTACTTCCGGCCGGACGGCGCCGCGGCAATGCGCCGGCTGCTCACGCTCCCCGAGCGGCCCGACGCGGTCTTCTGCTTCAACGACCTCCTCGCGCTCGGCGCCATGCGCGCCGCGCACGAGGCGGGCCTGAGCATCCCCGGGGACATCGCGTTGGCCGGGTTCGACGACGTGCAGGAGGCGGAGTACGCGATCCCGTCGCTGACCACCGTCGCGCCGGACAAGCGGAAGATCGCCGAACTCGCCGTCAACTGCCTACTGGAGCGCGCCGCGGGCGGCCACACGGGCCCGAGCCGGCTGATGACGCCCGGCTACCGCGTCGTCGTACGCGAGAGCAGCCGCCTGCGCTGAAGCGTCGCAGCGCTGACGGGCTCGCGCGCTGCCGTGAGGACGTACGGCCGCGGCGGTCCGGCCCACCCCCCGTGAGCGGGCCGGAACCTGCCGCGGCACGAGTGCGGCGCCCGGCCGCCGGGGAGCCGAGCGGCGTCCATGGTCCTCACGACCGGAGGAAAACCGTTTCGCCATCCCTGGGGCGACCGGGCATCGCACCGCTTTCTAACGTTGTACAAGACAGTGACTCCGCGCCGACACTGCTGTCAAGGAGCGCGCGTCCGCGGATCGCCCCAGGAGGCCGCGGGCGAGACGGCGACCGAAGGCGCCTGCCCCACCGCAACGGCGTCGGTCTTGCGTCGCGGTACGGATAAACCCGCAGACGGGTGAACTCGAGCGGCGACCGTGGCACCCCTGGGCGGAGCAGCCGCACCGGTGCCATGGAGGCGGCAGTACGCGCCGGAGGGGTGGGCAACCCGCTGGGAGCGCGCTGTCATTCCGGTGCTTTCCAACGTTGTCATCCGAGGTGGGCGAGCGCCGGAGCCGGGCCGCCGCCCGCCGAAGGCCGACCCGATCCGGCCGCTCGCCGTCCTGCTGGCGGTGCGCTCGCTGCATCTGAGCACCTGGCTGCCCGCCGACCTGCTCGCCGGCCACTGGCCGACGTTCTGGACCGGCCGCACCACGGCGATGACGGGCATCGCGCGGATCGACGGCGTCAACCACCTCTTCATGGGCGCGCCGAACGTGCCCGACCACCCGCTGCCGCGCGGCCTGGTCCAGCGCGCCCTGCGGTTGACCGCGACGCGCTCGCAGGTCGTTCTGGACGGCGGGGGCGTGGCGTTGACGCTGACGTTCCTGTCGCCGGTCGAGCCGGGCGACCTGCGCCAAAGTCGATGCCGCTGCCGTACATCCCCGCGGATGTGCGCAGCGTCGACGGGGCAGCGCACGACGTGGCGCTGTATGTCGACATCTCGGGTGAGTGGGCGCACGGCACCTCCGGTACGAAGATCGGGTGGTCGCAGGAGCGAGTCCCCGGTTCGGACGGACGCCGGGCGGCGGCGGGCGATCAGCGATCGCTGGCCGGTGTTCGCCTTCCACCGTCGACCACGGCAGCGTGCACGGCACGGCGCGCTCGGCGGTGCTGTCCGTCGGGCACGTGCGGGAGCCCGCCGTCGGCTGTCTCGGCGGGCGACGGCCCCGTCACGACGGCCGCGGGCAACGCCACGGACGCCACCCGCCACCGGGCCACCGCCCGCGACTACGCCGCCCGGTGGAGCGCCAGGGCGCAGGACGCCACGCCCGCCACCTCAAGCGGCGTCCCGCCGCCGTCCGCCCGCCCGCCTCCGTCGCGCGGGCGAGCGGAACCGCCCCGCACCAGCCGCTACACTGTGCGGTGGCGCGGCCCAGCTGCCCAGCGCCCCAGTAGCTCAGGGGATAGAGCACGGCTCTCCTAAAGCCGGTGTCGCAGGTTCGAATCCTGCCTGGGGCACACAGCACGACCAGCCTTCCGCGCACGCAAACGGCCGGTGCGCACGCAAAGGGCCGGCTCACGGGGATGCCCCCGCGAACCGGCCCTTCCTCGCGTCCGCGTCCGTCACCAGCCGGGCTCCGGAGGGCCGACGATGCCGGCGCCGACCTGGGCGGCGAGCCACGCGGGGCGCGCTTCGTCACCGGGTCTGGCGTGGACGAAGACGGTGTGCTCCGCGGTCCACTCGGAGCAGTGGATGTCGCCGCTGTTGCAGGCGATCTGCAACTCGGCGTATTTGTACTCCTCGTGCTCCCACCCGAGTTCGGGCAGCGCCGGCCACTTCAGGTTGTGCCACAGGACGTAGCACCTCGTGATGTCCGCCCAGGCCGTCAGGGTCTCGCGGGCCTCGACGACGGAGGCGACGCGCAGCGACAGGCTCACAGGAAGCCCGCCGACGCCCTCCCCGTAGGGCTGGGCCCTCGCCTCGGGGAAGCCGTCGGCCAAGCGCTCCAGGACGTCGCTGCTGCGAGCCCAGGCTTCCAGGTTGCACCACGTCGGGTCGTACCAGCTGGCGACCGCGAGCAGCCGCTCCGCCAGATCGAAGGCCTCGCTCACGTCCGTGGTCCGCATCAGCGGCCACGCCTGTGTGTTCCCCATACCGCGCATCCTGCCGAGGAGCTGTCAGCCGGTCCATCCCGTTCAGCGGCCCGGTCCGTCACGGGAGCCTCCTCATCACGCGCAGTCCCAGCCGGTGGGCAAGGGCCGCGACTGCGAAGCCGACGAGTGCCGCAAGCGTGTGGGCGTGGTCCGGGACCAGCCGTCTCGCCGTCTCGAAGGCGGGCGGCAGAGCGAAGAGGAAACCGGTGGTGGCGGCCAGGTAGGCGCCGAGCCTGTCCTTGGTCCACCGCACGTTCGACGAAGAAGTGCTTCTCACCCGAACGTTGTATCGGCCGCCCTCAGGGCGCGCAATGGTGTGCTGCTACCAGCCGGTGAGGGGTGGGCCGAGGCGGAGGCCGGTGGCGGCGAGCCAGGCGTCCTGGGTGGCGTGGTTGCGGGTGCCGACGGAGAGGTAGACGGCGTGGCTTCCCGGGGCGGGCTCGGTGCACTGGGAGGTCCAGGCGCTGTTCAGGGCCAGGTGGACGCCGCAGAGTTTCGTCGAGGGCAGTCCGCGCAGGTCCGCGTACCAGGCGACGTCGAACCCGAGGGGACCGAGGGCGGCGACCATCGCGTCGAGTTCCTCCTCGGTGCAGCCGTCCTCCGTCGTACGCGCGAAGGGCGGGGTGACGGCGAACGGCAGTTGCAGTTCCAGCTCCCATGCCTCGATCAGGGGCCACAGGTCGGCCATGTCGGGGTGCAGTGCGACCTCGACGGCGTACGTGTCGCCGCCGAGCAGCGTGTTCGTGCGGTGGAGCAGCGCCCAGAACTCGGGCAGCCCCTCGGGCGGGAAGGGCCCGCCCGAGCGCGGCGTGAACCATCCCCGGCTGAAGTACCGCAGCGAGTGGCGGAACTGGTCGGCCGTCACCACCGGCCCCAGGTCGGGGCTGTAGGGCGGTTCCGCGTAGTCGGCGAACTCGGCGAGCAGGCCGCGGGCGCGGGCCAGCGCGGCGTGCGCGTCCGGCAGCGGTTCCAGCACCTCGTACAGCAGCGACATCCCCATGCCCGCCCCCTCCCCGGCGGGCAGCCTAGCCGCCCTGCGGGGGCACGGTGCGGTCGCGGGCGGCGTCCGCTGTGGCGCGGTGGCGGTGGGGCTGCGCCGCGTAGCCTTCGGGGAGGCCCGGGGCGGGCCGGGCGGGGCGAGGGAAGGCGGCGGAGACGGTGGCGCGCAGGCCCGGACGCAAGGCGCCGTCCGCGCCGCTCGGGCAGCGCGAGGGCGTCGACCCGGTGCGGGTGCGGCTGCCGGGCGACGGCGCGTGGGCCACGGTCGGCGCCTTCCTGCACGATCGGTACGGCGCCGCGATCGGCGCGGAGCGGGTCGAGGCGATGCTCGCGGCCGGCCGGTTCGTCACCGCGGACGGCCCGGTGCGGGCGGGGACGCCGTACGAGGGCGGCGGCTGGGTCTGGTTCCACCGGGATTTCGCCGCCGAGCAGCCGGTGCCGTTCGCGCTGCGGATCGTGCACCGGGACGAGCGGATCGTGGTCGCCGACAAGCCGCACTTCCTGGCGAGCGTGCCGCGCGGCCGGCACATCACCGAGACCGCGCTGGCCAGGCTGCGGCGCGAGCTGGGGGTGCCGCAGCTGTCCGCGGCGCACCGGCTGGACCGGCTGACCGCCGGGCTGGTGCTCTTCGTCGTACGTCCGCAGGACCGCGGCGCGTACCAGACGCTCTTCCGGGACCGCCGGGTCCGCAAGGAGTACGAGGGCGTGGCGCGGCACGATCCGGGGGTGGAGCTGCCGCGGGTCGTGCGCAGCCGGATCGTCAAGGACCGCGGGGTGATCGCGGCGCGGGAGGCGCCGGGGCCGGTGAACGCCGAGAGCCGTGTCGAACTGCTGGCGCACCGCGCCGGCCTGGCCCGCTACCGGCTGCTGCCCGCGACCGGCAGGACCCACCAGCTGCGCGTCCACATGAACGCGCTGGGGCTGCCGCTGCTGAACGATCCCGTGTATCCGCTGCTGCTGCCCGAGGCGCCCGCGGACGACTTCGGGCGGCCGCTGCAACTGCTCGCGCGCGCAATGGAGTTCACCGATCCGCTGACCGGGCGCACGGTGCGCTGGGAGAGCGCCCGCGAGCTGGCGGCGTGGTCGGGGGCGTCGGGGGAGGTCAGGCCATCGACTCCTCGGGCGTGAGCAGGGCGAAGTAGGCGCCTTCGGGGTCCTTGAAGAGGGCGATGCGGCCGACGCCCGCCATGTCGGTGGGGGGCATCACGGTGCTGCCGCCGTGCGCCGCGGCCTTGGCGGCCACCGCGTCGCAGTCGGCGACCGCGAAGTACGGCTGCCAGTAGCCGACGCCGTCGGGCAGCATGTCGGCGCCGAGCTGCATGATGCCGCCGTGGGAGCCCTCCTGGCCGCCGCCGGCGCGGGAGACGACGGTGTAGGTGCCGGAGTCGCCGGGCAGCGGCATGCCTTCGGTGTCCCAGCCGAACACCGTGGTGTAGAAGGTCTTCGCCTGCTCGGCGTCCGTCGTGTACAGCTCGGTCCAGCACAGCCCGCCGGCGCCGACGCGGTCCAGGCCCTTGTTGGTGCCCGGCTGCCAGACGGCGAACTCCGCGCCTCCCGGGTCGGTGTATCCGGCGAGGCGGCCCTGGTCGAAGACGTCCATCGGGGGGAAGCGCACGCTGCCGCCGGCCTGCTCGACGGCCTTGCCGGTGGCCTCGGCGTCGGCGGTCTCGAAGTACACGGTCCAGCCCGGCTTGGCGTTGTCGTCCTGCAGCGGGCCGAGCGCGGCGACGGTCTGGCCGGCGAGCTGGAAGAGGCCGTATCCGCCGGCGTCCGGGCCCGCGGAGACGAACTCCCAGCCGAAGAGTTCCTTGTAGTACGCCGCCGCGGCGGCGGTGTCACGGCTGCCGAGGTCGATCCAGTCGGGCGCGCCGGGCACGTAGTCGTTGGTGAGCATGGTGCCGTCCTCCGGGAACTGGGGTGCGAGGTGGGCCTGGGGCGGGCGGGAGCTGTGCGCGAGTTGTGTGGTCTGCCGGATTCGCGCGCTGTGTCCTCCCTCACACTCAGCATGGCAGCCGGTACCGACAATCGCCGTCCGGATGCGGGTCGTGGCTGGTCCGGGGCGTTCTCCGCGCGTGGTGGGGCGTGCACACGCCGTGCCGTTACCGATTCGGGATTGTCAGTGGCGCCGTCTAGTGTGGTTCACATGTTTGGGGGAGATCTCGATCAGGCGAACGCGGCTCTGCGCACATATGTGCAGGAGCACGGCGACCGGCCGTGGACGGCCGAGGAGCTCACGGAGCTGGCGCGGCTGCGCGCCCAGTGGACTGCAGCTGCCCGCGGTGTGCGCGTGGAGATACGCCCTGTGCCCGGGACGGCTTCCGGCCCGGTGACGGGTTCGGCGGTGGTGGCGGCCGCTTGAAGGGACGAGTGAGTCCCAGGCCGTGCCCTGCCGGGCACGGCCTTCGCTGTTTCCGACCGGCGGTTCGCGGCCGCCGGCCCGCAGCGGGTGGCCCGCGGCCGGCAGTCCACGGCCGGCGCGGCAGTGGCCACCGGCCGGCCCCGGGCCGGCTACGGCCTGCGGGCGGTGGGAATCAGACGTGGGCGGTCGCGCGGGTCGCCGCGTGCGGCGGGCGGACGGCGTCCGAACCCGGGGCGGGCTCGGCGTTGTCGTCGCCGAGTGCGGTGATCCGGTTGGCGGCGTCGACGTGCACGACCGCCGGACGCAGCGCACGGGCCTCGGCGTCGTCGACCTGGGCGTAGCTGATCAGGATGACCAGGTCGCCGGGGTGGACGAGGTGGGCGGCGGCGCCGTTGATGCCGATCACTCCGGAGCCGCGCTCGCCCTCGATGACGTACGTCTCCAGGCGGGCGCCGTTGGTGATGTCGACGATGTGGACGAGTTCTCCCGGCAGCAGGTCGGCGGCGTCCATCAGGTCGGCGTCGACGGTCACGGAGCCCACATAGTGCAGATCGGCCTGGGTCACGGTGGCCCGGTGGATCTTGGACTTGAACATGGTGCGCAGCACTCTGCCGCCTCCTGCGGATCAGCTGGTCGCGTCCCTGAGGGGTACGCGCCGACGCGTCCAGGGTAGGGCCGGCGCCGCGAGGTGGAACCGGCGGGCGGCAGGGAGTGCGGAAGATCTCAGCCGGCCGCCGGCGCCGGGGCCTCCGATACGGGGGGTCCGGGCGGTGCGGGCGGCGCCGGGCTGGGAGCGGAGGGGGAGGGAGCGGGCAGTTCCTCGTAGAGCCGGGCCAGTACGGCGTTGAGCTGGATCAGGGCGGCGGGGCCGGCGCCGGAGAGCCGGGGCGGCGCGGCGTCGGGGCGGTGGCCGAGACGGCGGCGGACCTGCCCGAGGTTCAGCGCGGTCAGGCCGAGCGGGCGCCCGGCGGCGACCAGGTCCGCGGTGTCGGCGGCCGCCAGCGCGCGGGCGGCGTCGGCGCACGCGGCGACGGAGTCCGGCCAGTCCGCGGTGTGCGGGGCGGCCTTCCGGCGGGCGGCCGCGCGGAGCAGCATGCGGTGCGCGCGGGCGGGTGCGGCGGCGTCGGTCAGGTCGCGGACGGCCTGGTCGAAGCGGCGGGACAGCCGGCGGAGGGCGGTCGGGCGGGGTTCGGGTGCGCGGGCGGCAGCGAGCAGGTCCTGGAGCACCCGCAGGGCGCGGGCGGTCCTGCCGCGCAGCAGCGTCTCGGTGCGCAGCGGCAGGACGAAGCAGGCGGCCGCGACGGCGCAGGCCGAACCGGCCAGGATGCCCTCCGGCCGCTGGAGGAGCAGCGCGGAGCCGCGTTCGCCGTTCAGGCCGTAGAGCACGGACAGCAGGCCGGTGACGCAGAACGCCCAGGCGGCGTAGGTCAGATCGCGCAGCCACAGGCCCAGCAGCAAATAGCAGAAGATGAGGGGGACGGCCACGGCGGCATGGCCGGCCACGGTGTGCGCGATCAGGGTGCCGGACAGCGCCCCGACGAAGGCGCCGAGGATGCGCAGCCCGCTGCGGTGCACCACGTCGCCGCGGCTGCGCGCGGCGCTGCACACCACGAACGCGGTGATCACCGTCCACGCCCAGTGCCGCGGGAAGAGCAGGTGCCCGACCGCGAAGGCGGCGGCCATCGCGACGGCGAGCTGCACGGCCAGCCGGGTCTGCGGCTGCGGGTCGAAGCGGCCGCGGGCGCGGCGCTCGGGGGCGGGCACGTCGGGAGTCGGACGTTCGGCCGCAGGGAGCCGGCGAACGGCGGCGGCCTGCCGGCGCACCTCGGTGAGCGCGACGGCCAGCGGGTCGGCCCCGGCGGCGGTGTGGGCGGGAGTCTCGCCGGCGGTCGGGGCGGGGGTCGTGGTGGGTGTCCTGGTGGGTGTGGTGGTGGCCAGGACCTCGGCTTTGAGGACGGCGTCGGCCAGTGCGTCGAGGGCGGTGCGCGGGGCGGAGCCGGGAAGGCGGGCGGCGTCGAGCCGGTCTTCGACGGTCAGGGCGATGCGGTGCAGGGTCCGGGCGGCCGCGGTGCGGGCGGGCGCGTGCGGGGGGAGCGCGGCCGGCCGGGCGGCGGCCCGGGTGAAGTCCACCGCGGCGGCGGCTGCCTGCCGCGCCGGGCGTACGGGCAGCGCGGCCTGCACCACGACGACGCAGGTCACCGCGATCAGCCCAGCGACGCCGCCCCACAGCGGCCCGGTCGCCTGGGCGGCGCTGGACGGCACGGGGACGACGAGCACCGAGATCAGCGGGGTGAGCGCGAGCCGGCCGTAGCGGCGCACCTTCCCGCCGAACCGCATCAGATAGCGCGAGGTCCCGACCCCGGCGACGAAGAGCGCCGAGCCGAGCCACGGGTGGTGCAGCATGGTGCGGCCGACGAAGGCGGCGGCGACGCCGATCGCGGGGACGTAGAGGAGTGCGGAGAGGCGATGGGCGAGGCTGGTGGCGTGCAGGGAGCGGGAGACGAGGACGGCCACGACGGTGGCGATCACCACCATGCCGCCGGGCAGATCAGCGGATCGGCATACCGCGTCCGAGGCGAGCAGGGCCAGCGCGGCGGCGACGATCGTACGAACGGCGGCGTGCAGCCTCACCCGACCGGGGTCGAGCCGGCGCAGTCCGATCACCAGGTCGTCCGGCCGGCGGGATGCCGCCGCCCGGCGTTCACCGTGTTCTCGCCCCGCCACGGCCACCCTTGCACTCCCCGTCGTTGTGATCGTTCGATGAGCGGTGCGATCGTCATACGCCTTGCGTACGACTATCGGTGCGGCGGAACGCTTTCTGCCCGCATACGTACGTCTATCAGTTCTCCGATAGTACGCCTTCCTTAGAAAATGGCAGCTATGTTTCCTCCCCCGCCCCTCGACTCCGCCGCGGTGATCCGACGAGCGGTCCATCGGCTGAGCCGACGGATGCGCGCCGAGCGGCTGCCGGACGGTCTGCCGACCGGGAAGCTCGCGGCGCTCAGCCACCTCTACCGTTCGGGCCCCGGCACTCCCGGGGCCATGGCGGCGGCCTTGCACGTACAGCCGCAGTCGCTGACCCGGACGCTGGCCGCCCTGGAGCAGGACGGGCTGGTGGTCCGGGTGCGGGACACCGCGGACCGGCGGCAGCAGCGGGTGGAGCTGACGCGGTCGGGGTTCGAGGCGATGGCGCGGGACGTGGCGCACAGCGACGCGTGGCTGCGCGAGCGGATGGACGCGGAACTCAACGACACCGAGCGCGAGGTGCTCCGGCTGGCCGCGGTGCTGCTGGACCGGTTGGCCGCCGACGGTTGAACGGCGCGCCCGCCGGCGCGGCGTCCGGCCCCGTCGGCCCTACGCGCACCCGTAGCCGTAGCCGTACCGCCGAGTGGGCTATGCGCTGACCCGGCAAGCGGCACGGTGAACCCGCGCCTCCGCGTGGGAATACCCCCTAGGGGTATAAGGTTGACGTGAGGTGAGGGGGAAGCCGTCCCCTTCGGCAGGGCAATCGACGAGGAGCGCACCATGAGCGAGGCCGTCTACTCCGTCAGCGGCATGAGCTGCGGTCACTGCGAGTCCGCGGTCACCAAGGAGGTCACCGCCATCCCCGGCGTCACCTCCGTGACCGCCGTCGCGAAGACCGGTCTGCTGACCGTCGCGTCCGAGGCACCGCTGGACGAGGAGTCGCTGCGCGTGGCGGTGGACGAGGCGGGCTACGAACTGGTCGGCCCGGCCTGACCGTCGGACCGAGACCGACCGGGAGAGGCTGAGCGGGGCCAGGCTGAGCGGGAGAGGCTGACGGGCAGAGCAGAGGGGAACGCGGTGGAGGAGACGGAAGCGGGTGCGGCGCGATGACGACGCACACGGAAGGCGCGGTCGGGCAGCGGCAGGTCGAGCTGGCGATCGGCGGGATGACGTGCGCGTCCTGCGCCGCGCGCGTCGAGAAGAAGCTCAACCGCATGGACGGCGTCAGCGCCACCGTCAACTACGCGACGGAGAAGGCGAAGGTGGCCTACGGAGGGGTCGTCGCGGTCGGCGACCTCATCGCGACGGTGGAGGCGACCGGTTACAGCGCCGCGCTGCCCGAGCCCGCCGCGGCACCCGTCGCCGACGCGCCCGCCGTGCCCGCTCCCCCGGCCGGCGCCGGTCCGGCGCAGGCCGGGCCCGGCGAGGGGACCCGTGCCCCCGCCGACCACGGGACGGCCGCGCTGCGCCGGCGGCTGACCGTCGCCGTCGTCCTGGCCCTGCCGGTGGTGGCGATGTCGATGATCCCGGCGCTGCAGTTCACCGACTGGCAGTGGCTGTCGCTCGCGCTCGCCGCGCCGGTGGTCGGCTACGCCGGGTGGCCGTTCCACCGCGCCGCCTGGGCGAACGCCCGGCACGGCGCCGCGACCATGGACACGCTCATCTCGGTCGGCACGCTCGCCGCCTTCGGCTGGTCGCTGTGGGCGCTGTTCTTCGGCACGGCCGGCATGCCCGGCATGAAGCACTCCTTCTCCTTCGCCGTCTCCCGCGGCGACGCGAGCGGCGACATCTATCTGGAGGCCGCGGCGGGCGTCACGGCCTTCATCCTGGCCGGGCGGTACTTCGAGGCGCGTGCCAAGCGGCGGGCCGGGGCGGCGCTGCGCGCGCTGATGGAACTGGGCGCGAAGGACGTCGCGGTACTCGGCCCCGACGGCCGTGAAGTCCGCGTGCCGGTGGGGCGGTTGGCAGTCGGCGACCGCTTCGTCGTACGTCCCGGGGAGAAGATCGCCACCGACGGGGTGGTGCGGGAAGGCGGTTCCGCGGTGGACGCGTCGCTGCTGACCGGCGAGTCGGTGCCGGTCGAGGTCGCGCCCGGCTCGCACGTCACCGGCGCCACCGTCAACGCGGGCGGCCGGATCGTCGTCGAGGCGGTGAGTGTCGGCGCGGACACCCAACTCGCCCGCATCGCAGGCCTGGTGGAGGACGCGCAGAACGGCAAGGCGGCGGTGCAGCGGCTCGCCGACCGGGTCTCGGCGGTGTTCGTGCCGATCGTCATCGGCCTGTCGCTCGGCACGCTCGGCGTGTGGCTGGCGCTCGGCGGGGGCGCGAGCACGGCGTTCAGCGCGGCGGTCGCCGTGCTGATCATCGCGTGCCCGTGCGCGCTGGGCCTGGCCACGCCCACCGCGCTGCTGGTCGGCACCGGGCGCGGCGCCCAACTGGGCATCCTCATCAAGGGGCCTGAGGTCCTGGAGTCGACGCGGGCCGTCGACACGGTGGTGCTGGACAAGACCGGCACGGTCACGAGCGGGACGATGACGCTCACCGAGGTGATCCTTGCCGGCGGCGGCGCCGCGGCCGGGCCCGACGCCACCGAGGAGCAGGTGCTGCGGCTCGCGGGCGCGTTGGAGCACGCCTCGGAGCACCCGGTCGCGCGGGCTGTCGCCGCCGCGGCGGCGGACCGTCTCGGCGGCGAACTTCCCCCGGTCGAGGCGGACTTCGTGAACCTCCCGGGGCTCGGCGTGCGCGGCACGGTCGACGGACACGACGTCCTCGCCGGGCGCGAGCAGCTGCTGCGCGAGGCGGGGATGCCGCTGCCCGCCGCGCTGGCCGAGGCGAAGGCCGCGGCCGAAGCGCGCGGCGGCACGGCTGTCGTGGCCGGCTGGGACGGCGCGGCCCGCGCGGTCCTCGTCGTCTCCGACGCGGTGAGGCCGACGAGCGCGGAGGCCGTACGGCGGCTGCGCGCGCTCGGGTTGCGGCCGGTGCTGCTCACCGGCGACAACGCGGCGGTGGCCGCCGCCGTCGCCGCCCAAGTCGGCATCGCGGCGCAGGACGTGCACGCCGAGGTCCTTCCCGAGGACAAGGTCGCCGTGGTGCGGGCGCTCCAGGCGCGCGGCCGGGTGGTCGCGATGGTCGGCGACGGCGTCAACGACGCGGCGGCGCTCGCCGCGGCCGACCTCGGCCTGGCCATGGGGGCCGGCGCGGACGCCGCGATCGAGGCGGGCGACCTGACGCTCGTCCGCGGCGACCTGCGCGCCGCTGCCGACGCGATCCGCCTGGCGCGGCGCACGTTGCGCACCATCCGGGCCAACCTCTTCTGGGCGTTCGCCTACAACGTCGCCGCCATTCCGCTGGCCGCGGCCGGCCTCCTCGACCCGATGATCGCGGGCGCCGCGATGGCCTTCTCGTCCCTCTTCGTCGTCGCCAACAGCCTCCGGCTGCGCACGTTCGCGGCTCTGCCGCACTGACGCGAACCGCTCCGCGGGCACGCCGGCGCGCCACCCGGGGTCGGCCCCGTGAGCGCCGCCGACCGCCCTGCGGCCGCGGCCCCCGCCCGGCGGCACCTGCCGACCCCTCGGCCCGGCCGCAACGCCGACCGCCCGCGCGAGCTGGCGACACCGCAGCGCCCCCACGCGCCTGCCCCGGCGCCGCTCCCGCCCCGCACGGCCAGGTGTGCGCCCCCAACTGCCCTCGCCTGCCCGGCCCCCACGCCCCGCGCAGCGGTACCCGCTGACGCGCGCACGCAGGCCAGCCCCCGGCGGCGTCGGCCGCGCCGTCACAGCAACCGCGCGCGGCGCGCGCCCCGCGCGCGCGTCGGTGGGGGTGTGAGGATGGCGGGATGAGGTGGCTGGAGGAGCGGCGGCGGCGGGTGGCGGGGCTGGTGGGGCGGGGGGCCGGGGATGCGGCCCGGGTGGTGGAGGGGCTGGTGGCGCTGCATGCGACGGATCCGGCGACGGTGTTCCTTTCGGTCGGGGCGCGGTTGGCGGAGCCGGGGCAGACGGTGGCGGGGGTGGAGGAGGCGCTGTACGGGGAGGGCCGGAGCCTCGTGCGGATGCTGGCGATGCGGCGCACGATGTTCGTGGTGCCGCGGCGGGACGCCGCTGTGTTCCGTGCGGCGGCAGGGCAGCAGATCGCGGCGAAGGAGCGGCAGAAGCTGCTGGCGTACCTCGCCGAGGGCGGCGGCTGGGACGCGGGGTGGCTGGCCGGCGCGGAGGCCGCGGTGCAGGACGCGCTGGCCGCGCACGGTGACCGAAGCGGCGCCGAACTCTCGCGGCTGGTGCCGCAGTTGCGCGAGCAGGTGACGGTCGCCCGCGGCAAGCCGTACGAGGCGACGCAGAACGTGGCGAGCCGGGTGATCCGGGTGATGGCCGCCGAGAACCTGATCGAGCGGCGCAGGCCGGCCGGGTCGTGGACGAGCAGCCAGTTCCGGTGGGCGAAGGGCGAGCCGCTGCCGCAGGTGCCGGTCGCGCAGGCGCGGGCGGCGGTGGTGCGGGCGTGGCTGGGCGCCTACGGACCCGGCACCGAGGCGGACGTGAAGTGGTGGACCGGCTGGACGCTCGCGGAGGTCAGGAAGGCGCTGGCGGCGGTGGGCGCGCAGAGCGTGCCGCTGCCGGAGGGCCCCGGGCTGGTGCTGCCCGGCGGCGCGGAGCCGGTGCCGGAGCGGGCGCCCGCGGCGGCGTTGCTGCCGGCGCTCGACCCCGCGCCGATGGGCTGGCGGTACCGGGACTGGTACCTGCCGCAGGAGCACCGGGCCGCGCTCTTCGACGGCACCGGAAACGTCGGGCCCACCGTGTGGTGGGGCGGCGAGGTCATCGGCGGCTGGGGGCAGCGGGCCGACGGGACCGTCGTCTGGCGGCAGTTGGCGGACCGCGGCGACGACGCGGCGCGGGCGGTGGAGCGCGAGGCGGCCGAACTGACCACGCGGCTCGGGGGCGTACGGATCACTCCGCGGTTCCGTACGCCCCTGGAGCGCGAACTGGCCGCGGACTGAGCGCCCGCGGCCGCGCCGCTCAGCCCAGGCGGGTGAGCTTCGTGCCGAACGACGGCTCGCTCAGGGCGGACTGCAGCACCACCGGCACCGAGGTGCGGGCCGAGCCGGTGCCGAAGCTGAGCGTGCCGACCTGGGCGCCGGCCTTGCCGCTGTGCGGCACGCCGGAGGCGATCGGGTCGAGGGACAGGCCGGTCCTCATGCCGGGCCAGCCGATCGCGGTGAGGTCCTTCGACGCGACCACCGGGGTGGTGCCGCCGAGACCGTCGTCGACGCGGCCGACGACCTCGCCCTTGCGCACTATCGTCGCCGTGGTCAGGCCGCCCTGGACGGACCGCATCAGCGCCAGGCTGCGGTCCAGCGCCGCCTTGAGGCTGTCGTTGACGGTGCTGCCGCCGTGCTGCTGCAGGGTGACGCCCAGGATCAGCTGCTCCTTGCCGCCGACCTTCTTCTGCGCCGCCCACATCAGGGCGCCGCCCGCCGGGGTGCTCGAACCGGTCTTGACGCCGATGACGCCCGGGTGGACCAGGTCCTGGTTGTTGTTGAAGATGCGGCCGACGCCGGGCAGCGTGACGTTCGGCTGGGCGACGACCCAGCGGAAGACGTCGTTCTTCATCACGACCCGGTCCAGCTTGAGCAGGTCGACCGCGGTGCTCCTGGTGGTCGACTCGAAGCCGCTCGCGCCGGTGTACGTGGTCTGCGCCATGCCGAGCCGCACCGCCGTCGCCTGCATCTTGGCGACGAACGCCTCCTGCGTGCCGGAGTCCCAACGGGCCAGCAGCCGGGCGATGTTGTTGCCGGACGGGATGAGCAGCAGCTGGAGCATCTGCCGCTCGGTGAACTTCTGGTTCTCCTGGACCGGCGCGGTCGACTCGTTTTCCGAACCGGCCTCCTGCGCGGCCTGCTTGTCGACGCGGATCACCGGGCCCTCCTGCTTTCCGCTCAGCGGGTGGTCCTGGAGGATCACGTAGGCGGTCATCACCTTGGTGACGCTCGCGATCGGCACCGGTGTCTGCGCGCCGTGCACGCCGAGCGAGCCCAGGCCCTCCACCTCGGCCACGGACTGGCCCTCCGTGGGCCATGGCATCGACTGCGGCAGCGCCGCGCCGTCGAAGGTGAACGTGGCGGCCGCGGTCGACTCCAGCGTGGGCGACGGCAGCGGCCGCAGCGCCTGCACGATCACGAAGACGATCGCCAGCAGCAGGACCAGCGGCGTCCAGATCTTGAACCGGCGGACGATGCTGCGCAGTGGCGTCTGCGGCGGGGGCGGGGTGTTCGTCAGCTCGGCGAGCAGCGTCAGCGGCTGCCTGTCGGCCACCGGCGGGACGGGCATCGCGCGCGTCCCCTCGGGACCGAGGGCCTCGCCTTCGCCGGTGTCCTGCGCGGGCCGCGCCTCGGGCGGCAGCGGCACGGCGGCCGCGGCGGGCTTGCGCGGCGCGGTGGCGGCCCTGGACGCCGCGGTGGAGGACTCCCGCCGCGCGGGCGCCTGCGGGCCCGTGTCGGCCTTCGTGGGCGTCCCGGGGGTCCCGTACGTCACCCGCGGCTCGGGGATGTCGGAGACGAGCGGGCGTAGGAGGCGGTCCTTCGTCGCGCCACCGCCGGCGCCGGTGCTCGGGCCCGCGGGCGCGGCGTCCTCAGGCGCCGGCGCGGCGTCCTCAGGCGCGGCCTTCTCTGGCGCGGCGTCCTCAGCCGCCGGCGCGGCGTCCTTAGGCGCGGCCTCGATCTCCCCGGCGGCCTCACGATCCGTACCGTCCTGGCCGTCGCCCGTCCGGTCACCCCCTTCGGCCGAAGGGGTGGCGGCGGAGTCGGGGGCGGCTACCGCGTCCGGCTCGGCCGGTCCGGCGTCGCCGCCCGGCTCGTCCGCGACGCCCGGCTCGTCCGCGACGCCCGGCTCGTCCCGCTCCACCGACTCGTCCGGCTCCTCCCCGGAAACCGCTTTCGCCCCGTCATCGGCATCGGCGTCGCGCGCCGCAGGGGCTTCCTCCGGCGCTTCTTCCCGGTCACGATTCGATTCCGTTTTCCGGTTGCCGGCCGAGGGGGCGCGGGGGCCCGGCGGGCCATCAGGCGTAGCGGATTCGGGGTCGGCGTCCACGCCGTCCACGTCACCGGACGTAGCGGACTCGGACGGATGCGTGACAGGAGGAGACGGATGAGGGCGGGCGGACGAGCCCGCCGCACCGTCTTCCACCAGCGCCGCCGCCGTGGGCGAGAGATCGGAGGGCGCCGCGGCAGGCCCCGCGTGCTCCTCCCGCGTATCGGCCGTCAGGCGCGCCTCAGGCGCCTCACGCGTCCCGGTGGTGGCCCGGAACACCCCCAGCCTCGGATCGGGGGCCATACGGTCGGCCACCTCCCCCGACGTCTCGTGCTGCTGCTCCCTGCCGGGGGACTCGCCCGCCACGCAGACCTCCTCCACACATCGTCAACGATCGTGCACACATGGTGAGGGCCGCGGCCGAATGGCACCTCTACCCGTCCTCACGGACACTGGCAAGTGTCCCGCGACAGGCCCGCGGCCCGTCTGCGACACCCCACCCACCCCGTAGACGAGAACGACATACCACCCGGTTCCCGCCGATATGGAGAAGGCGCTCTCGACAGGCCGGTGTGAGAGGCGTCACCCTGTCATTCATCCACGCGGGGAGGCATGGATGGGCAAGAGCCGCAGAACAATTCCGGAAGAGCTGCTGCTGCTCGCTCTGGACCCGACCACCGGGACCACGGCGCAACCGCAGTCGCTCGACCTCGGCCTCGCCGGGGCGCAGCTCGTCGAGCTGGCCCTGGCCGGACGGATAGCCCCTGACGGGGATCGTATCGCCGTGGTGCACCCACGGCCGACTGGAGATCCGACTCTGGACTCCGCGCTCGAGCTGCTGCGCCGCCGTGGCAGCCCGGTCCGCGCCGTCCACTGGATCGGCGGGCCCCGGCTGGGGCTGCGCCAGACGTATCTCGCGCACCTGGAGCGGTGCGGCATGGTGCATGCCGTGCCGGGCCAGATGTGCGGGGTGCTGCCGACGACGCGGTATCAGGCGACCGACAGCGCCGTCAGCCGGGAGATCAGGACCCGGCTGGACAGTGCGATCCGCACCGGCGTTCCGCCGGACCCGCGGACCGCGGCGCTCGCCGCGCTCGCCCACGCCGTGGGTCTCGGCAAGCACCTGTACCCGGGCAACGAGGGCCGGTCCTCGCGATCGCGCCTGCGTGACCTGATCCGGTACGACCCGATGGGCGGCCTCGTCGCGCACGCCGTGATGGACGTGCAGAACGGGGTGGCGGCGCAGCCGAAACGCCCACCGGTCCCGGCACAGCAGGGTCCGGCGGGCCACGGCACGATGGCGCGCGCGGGCGTGCGGTAGGCCGTGCCCGGCGCCGCCTGAGGGTGGGCCGGACGCACGGTGCGGGAAAGAGATCGCACACAGAGGCACCGCGTAGGAGACAGAGAAGGCAAGCAGGACAAGCAACACGAGCAGCGGGCGGCACGACGCTGCGGCACCCGTCGGCAGGGACAGGGTGCCGCGGCGGTGTCCGTCCCGACGAGTTCCCTCCGGGAGCCGCTGCGGCGCGCGGGGCGAAGACTCCGGCGGAGATCCTCCGCCGGGGCCGGCGCTCCGCGCGTCGCGCATTCCGGGCCGGGTCGGCCGGGCCGCGGCGGCCGGGGCGACACTTCCCGTCCCGGGCAAGCTTGTTCCGTTCATTCGCCAGCGCGGCGATGACCGGTGGTGGCAGGCTGCTGACCATCAGTACGGTTCAGCGTGGAGGTCTTCCTGTGGTCGCCAACGTCAACCCCACCGTCAGGCGGCGCCGGTTGGGGTCGGAGCTGCGCAAGCTCCGCGAGCAGAAGGGCATGACGGCCGAAGAGGTCGCGGCGCGACTGCTGGTCTCACAGTCGAAGATCAGCCGGTTGGAGAACGGCCGCCGCAGCATCAGCCAGCGCGACGTGCGCGACCTGTGCGGGGTCTACGGCGTGGAGGACGTGCGGATCGTCGACTCGCTGATGCAGATGGCCAAGGAGTCCCGGCAGCAGGGCTGGTGGCACGCCTTCGGCGACATCCCGTACAGCGTCTACATCGGTCTGGAGACCGAGGCGGCGAGCCTGCGGGTCTTCGAACCCCAGGTGGTGCCGGGCCTGTTGCAGACGCCGGGGTACGCCGGCGCGGTGATCGCGGGCAATCTGCCGGAGGCGACCACCGAGCAGGTCGACAAGCGGGTGAGCGTGCGGATGCGCCGCCAGGAGCGGATCACCGACCAGGACGGCCCGCTGCGGATGTGGGCGGTGATCGACGAGGCCGCGCTGTGCCGCAAGGTCGGCGACAACCAGATCATGCGCGAACAGCTGCTGCATCTGGTCGAGTTGAGCCATCTTCCGCACGTCACCGTTCAGGTGCTGCCGTTCGAGGCGGGCGCGCACCCGGGTCTGAGCGGGCAGTTCGCGGTGCTGGAGTTCACCGACGCCACGGACGCGACGGTGGTGTACCTGGAGGGTGTCAACAGCGACCTCTACCTGGAGAAGGACACCGACGTGCAGGCGTACAGCGTGATGTACGAGCACCTGCGCGCGCAGGCGCTGAGCGCGGAGCTGACCCGGCACTTCATCGAGGAGGCCGCCGACCGCTACGTCTGATCCGGTAGGGCCCCGAACCGGCCCACCCGATCCTGCCCGCCCGGCGCAGCGTGCGGGCGGGAGAGTACACCTCGCCCTGTCGAACAGGGAAGGGCGGTAAGGAATATGCCATCCACTTGGGTGAAGTGGCGCTCCGGTACGTGATGTTGGCGAGTAGCGTCGAGGCGTTCAGTCAAGGGTGCATGGGCGCATGTCGGACGGTCACGTGGCATCGCCACCGGCCGCCGGGCAGCCCGCCGAGTGCGCCGCAGCCACCAGCACAGACCGGAGCAGAGATGGCAATCAAGCTGGGCAGCACCCCGATGTGGAAGAAGTCCTCACGGTCCACGGGCAACGGCGCCTGCGTGGAAGTGAAGTCCCCGGCCCTCGCGTCGGTGGTCGTCCGCGACTCGAAGGACCCGCACGGTCCTGTCCTGAGCTTTTCCCCCGAGGCGTGGTCCGACTTCGTCACCGGTGTGGAGCACGGCGCGTTCGACCTGCGCTGACCGGCCTCCCCGCCCGCACGCAGAAGCCCTCTCGACCGGCCGCCGTCCCTGCCGAGGGGGCTCACTGCTGCCCGCTTCCGCCGCTCGCCGCCCGTATCGTGAAAAGTACCTGGACACTGCAACGATTCTCCGTAGGCTGCGTCCATGACGACGACGTCCCCGGCCGCTTCCGAGCCGCCGGTCCTCGCGGCGCTGCCGCCGCTGGCCGCCCGTGCGCGCAGTGTCGGCGCCTCGCCGGTGCGCGAGATCCTCGCGCTGACCGCACGGCCCGAGGTGATCTCCTTCGCCGGCGGGCTGCCGGCGCCCGAGCTGTTCGACGCCGCGGGCATCCGGGCCGCGTACGACCGGGTGCTCGCCGAGCAGCCGCGCACCGCGCTGCAGTACTCGACGACCGAGGGCGATCCCGGGCTGCGGGCCGCGGTGGCGGGCCGGCTGACCGTGCGCGGTCTGCCGACCGACCCGGACAGCCTGCTGGTGACCGGCGGTTCGCAGCAGGGCCTGGCGCTGCTGGCGACCGCGCTGCTCGAACCGGGGGACACCGTCCTGGTGGAGAACCCGACCTATCTGGCGGCGTTGCAGTGCTTCGGCTTCGCGGGCGCTCGGGTGGTGCCGGTGCCGACCGACGCGGACGGCGTGATCCCGTCGGCGCTGGAGGAGCTGGTGCTGCGGGAGCGGCCGAAGCTCCTCTATCTGGTGCCCGACTTCCAGAACCCGACCGGCCGTACGCTGCCGCTGGAGCGCCGTCGCACGGTGGCCGCGGTGGCCGGCCGGCACGGGCTGTGGATCGCCGAGGACGACCCGTACGGCGAGTTGCGCTTCGAGGGCGAGCCGCAGCCGTGGATCGCCGGGCTGGCGGAGGCCGCCGACCGGACGGCGCTGCTGGGCAGTTTCTCCAAGGTGATGGCGCCGGGCATGCGGCTGGGCTGGCTGCGGGCGCCGGCGGCGCTGCGGCGCGCGTGCGTGATCGCCAAGCAGGCGGCGGATCTGCACACCTCGACGGTGGACCAGGCCGCGGCGGCCCGCTACCTCGCCGACAACGACCTGGACGCGCACCTGGCCAAGGTGCGCGGCGCCTACCGGGCCCGCCGCGACGCGCTCGTCGAAGGGCTGGACTCGGCGCTGCCCGCGGGCAGTTCGTGGAACCGCCCGCAGGGCGGCATGTTCGTGTGGGTGCGGCTGCCGGACGGCCATGACGCGACCGCGCTGCTGCCCGAGGCGGTCCGCCACGATGTGGCGTACGTGCCGGGCGCGCCCTTCTTCGCGGCTGACCCGGACCGGGCGGCGCTGCGGATGTCCTTCACCACGCACACGCCAGAGGAGATCGCGGAGGGGCTGGTCCGCCTGTCGCGGATCTTCGGCTGACGGCGCCGGGCGGCCACGCGCCCGCTCCTCGGTGTCCCTTGCTCCTCCTCATGACGGCCGTACGGAATCCCGCATCCCGTACGGCCGTTCGTCGTGCCCGTGCGATGGACGGACGTCCAGCGAAGTGCCCGCTCATGGTGGGGTCGCGGCTCGGGTCATCACAATGCCAAGTCCAGTAAAGAGCAAGTAAAATCGTTCTGCTTTCTGATTCGAGTTCAGACT
This sequence comes from Actinacidiphila polyblastidii, assembly GCF_036353415.1. Lineage (NCBI taxonomy): Bacteria > Bacillati > Actinomycetota > Actinomycetes > Kitasatosporales > Streptomycetaceae > Actinacidiphila > Actinacidiphila polyblastidii. The sequence goes on along the minus strand of NZ_JAZEWV010000039.1, from coordinate 4,597 downwards.
CTTGAACGATGAGGCCTTGACCACTCCCGAGCGACAGGGTTCAATCCCCGGGAAGTCCCCACTCCCGCGCGGGGACGACCGCCCGATGGAGCGTCACAGCGAAGTGCGCCCACGTTCACAAGGCGGACCCCCTGGAGGGGACATGAATGGTCTCGACTGGACCGTGCTCATCGCGTACTTCGGCGTGATGGTCGCGATCGGCGTCTGGTCCCACAAGCGCGTCGACGACGTCGGCGACTACTTCACCGCCGGCGGCAGGATGCCGTGGTGGCTGTCCGGCATCTCGCACCACATGTCGGGCTACAGCGCCGTGCTGTTCACCGGTTACGCGGGCATCTCCTACACCTACGGCGTCACCTCCTACTTCACCTGGGCGTTCCCGATCGCCGTCGGCGTGGGGCTGGGCGCCAAGCTCTTCGCACCGCGGCTGAACCGGATGCGCTCGCGGCTCCAGGTGGCCTCGCCGCTGGAGTACCTGAAGGACCGCTACAACCTGCCCACCCAGCAGGCGCTGGCCTGGTCGGGCGTCCTGCTCAAGATCGTGGACGTGGGCGCCAAGTGGGCGGCGATCGCGACCCTGTTGTCGGTCTTCACCGGCATCACCATCACGCAGGGCATCATCATCACCGGCGCGATCACCGCGCTGTACTGCACCGTCGGCGGCCTGTGGGCGGACGCGCTGACCGAACTCGGCCAGTTCGTCATCCAGTTGGTGGCCGGGCTGGCCATGCTGGTCGCCGCGCTGTCCAAGCTGGGCGGCGTCAGCAGCATCTGGAACGTGTGGGACGAGCCCGCACTGCAGCACCACAACCACCCGACCGCGGGCCCGTACACCGCGATCTTCCTGCTGGCCTACCTGTTCATCAAGACGTTCGAGTACAACGGCGGCATGTGGAACCAGGCCCAGCGCTACATGGCGACGGGCTCGGCCAAGGAGGCGCGGCGCAGCGCGACGCTGTCCTCCGTGCTGTGGTTCGTCTGGCCGCTGGTGCTGTTCTTCCCGATGTGGATCGCCCCGCTGCTGGTGCACGCCAAGAAGCCCGACGCGTCGGACTCGTACGCGCTGCTCAGCGAACAGCTGCTGCCGCACGGCCTGCTGGGCCTGGTCGTGGTCGGCTTCTTCTCGCACACCATGGCGATGTGCTCCTCCGACGCCAACGCGATCGCCGCCGTCGTCACCCGCGACATCGCGCCCGCGCTCTCGCGCACGGCCCGCTCCTGGAGCGCCCGGATCGGCCTGATCGCGGCCCGGATCACCACGCTGCTCTTCCTGGGCCTGTCGATGACGGTGGCCACGCAGGTCAACTCGCCGACGTTCAAGGACATCATCACCATCGTCATCAAGTGGGTGGCCGGACTGGTCGGCCCGATCGCCATCCCGTTCCTGCTCGGCCTGATCCCGCGGTTCCGCAAGTCCGGCCCGACCGCGGCGCTGACCAGCTGGGCGATGGGCCTGCTCGCCTTCTACCTGCTCAACTACCCGATCAACGACGCGATCTCGGGCGGGGTCAACCTGGAGTACCAGATCTCGCTGCCGGTGGCGATCTCGCTCTTCCTCTACATCGTCATCGGCTGGATCAAGCCGGAGGACACCCCGGAGCGCGACGCGCTGATCGCGAAGGTCAACTCCGACGGCCCCGGCCCCGGCGCCGCCTCGGTGGAGCTGCCGGAGCCGGCCGCGGCCGGGGACGCGGTGCTGCGGCCCTCGGCGGCGGAGTAGCCGCGGCGGGAGGAAGCCAGCCGGGCGGCGGGAGCGGGCAGCACGCGCCCGCCGCCCGGCCGTCGCGGCGTGTTGCGGCGTCGTGGCCGCTACGCCGCGGGGTAGCGGTCGAGCCAGGCCGGACTCGCGCCGGCCGGGCCGTGCAGGGCCGGCGCCTGGGTCATCTCCATGGCGAAGTCGTCCGCGAGCTGCAGGAGGGTGGCGCGGCCCTCCAGCTCGGCGATCCACGCCGGCGGCAGCGCCGTCTCGCCGTGCTGGACTCCCAGCAGATTGCCGCAGATCGAGCCGGTGGAGTCGCTGTCCCCCGAGTGGTTGACGGCGAGCAGCAGCCCGTGCCGGACGTCCTCGGCGACCAGCGCGCAGTAGACGCCGATGGCGAGGGCCTCCTCCGCGGTCCAGCCCTCGCCGAGCGCCTCGACCCGCTGCGGCGACGGCAGCCCCTGCCGTACCGCGCCGAGGGCGCTCTGCAGCGCGTCGGTGGTCTCCTGGTGGCCGGGGCGGGCGCCGAGCAGCGCCAGCGCGTGCTGCACCGAGCCGTCCAGCGCCTCGCCGCGGGCCAGCCCGTGCACGATGACCGCGAAGGCTCCGGCGGCGAGCTGGCCGGTGGGGTGGCCGTGGGTCTGCGCGGCGCACTCCACGGCGAGCTGGAAGACCAGTTGGGGCTCCCAGCCGACGAGCAGCCCGAAGGGCGCCGAGCGCATCACGGTGCCGCAGCCCTTGGAGCCCGGGTTCTTCGGCGCCTCCAGGGTGCCCATGGTGTCGTCGGCCAGCCCGCTCAGGCAGGCGCCGCCGGGCGACCTCCGCGCGTAGAGCCACTCCTCGCGGGCCAGCCAGCCGCTGTCCTTGCGCCGCTCGTCGGGCCCCCACTCGGTCTGGGTGGCCGACCAGCGGCGGTAGGCGCGGTGCACGTCGGTCGGCGGGTGCCAGGCGCCGGTGTCGCGGCGGACCTGGGCGCGGATCAGCCCCTCCACCGTGAACATCGTCATCTGGGTGTCGTCGGTGATCACGCCGCGCCGGCCGTACGCCGGAACGTAGTCGGTGACGCCCTCCGCGCCGTGGGCGGTCCTGATCGCCTCAAGCGACTCGAACTCCACGCCCGCGCCGAGGGCGTCGCCGATCGCGCCACCGAGCAGACAACCGCGGACACGGCTGCGGAAGTCCTGCTGCTGCGCCCGTCCCCAGACAGCCGTCAAAGCGGTCCCCTTCGATCATCCCCCGATCCGAACCCGTTCTCGGCGAGCACGATATCCGACCAGGCGCGGAGCGGAAGGGGGCCGTTGGGCTGCTGTGACACGGCTGTGGGCGGCTCAGCTGCCGCCGGCGAACACTCCGACGGCGTTGGCGACCGGCCGCTCCGCGCCGCCCGACGGGTGGTTGCGCACCGTCACGGCCGGGTCGCCGGGGGCGCGGGCGACGAGCGTGGTGGAGCCGCCGCCGTCCAGGTTCACCGCGTCGTCGGCGCCGATCTGCCGCATGACGGCGGCGAGTTCGGCGACGGTCAGGCCGGCCCCGGTCTCCGCGGCGCCGTCCAGCGCCAGCAGGTACAGGGTGCGGCCGTGGTCGCCGAAGCCGGCCGCGGTCCTGGTCGCGGCGGTCTTCGCGTCGAGCCCCGGGAGCGGTTCGCCGTCGCGCAGCACCGGGAAGCCGCCGGCGGCGAAGACGTACGGAACCCGGCTGGAGGTCGGCGCGAGGCGCTCGCCGACCAGGGCGCGGTCGCCGACGTGCAGCGCCCGCAGGGTGTCGGCCCCGCCGTCGCGGCCGACGAGCACGGTGGTGCCGGACGCGATCGGCCCCTGGCCCGGGGCGTCCGCGACCGCGACGACCCGGCCGCGCCGCACCGCGACCTCGTACGTGTCGGTGCTGCACGGCGCGGCGCGCGAGGTGTCGGAGCCGCACACCGCGCGCTCGCGGGAGACGGCGCCCCAGCCCGCGGTGTAGGCGCCGATGCCGCCGGCCGGCAGCGCGTACTGGTTGAAGCCGCCCAGCGCGGTGCTGCCCCGGTCGGTGCGGAGCACGCCGTGCAGCACCAGGCGGTCGAGCCGGGCCCTGCGGTCGGCGCCGACGCCGATGACGTCCTGGGTGCTCCCCCCGGGCGGCATCGCCGGCCCGAACCGCTGGGCGTCCGGCACCGCGGCCTTCAGGGCCCGGCCGGAGGAGATCTCGGGGCCGTCGGAGGAGCCGGTGGGCGCGACCCCCGGGTGCTCCTCGCTGATGTTGAAGAAGTCGCCGTTGACCGCGCCCACCGCGTGCCGCGCGTCGGCCATCCCCGAGACCGTCGCGCGGGCCGCGACCGCGCCGGGCGTCAGCAGGTCCACGCCGACCCGTGGGTCGCGCAGGTCCACGGTGAGCACGTCGCCGTGCACGGCGGCACCGTGCGCGGTGACGGTGAACTCGCCGTAGCTCACGCCGTGCGCGAGGCGCTCCACCCGGTCGTACGGCATGCCGCCGCTGTCGGCCCGCGCGCCGGTGGCGCCGGCCAGCGCGCCGCCCAGCACACCCAGCGCCGCGGCCGCCGCCGCGCCGGTCCTGACCCGTGCCCGCCCGCCGCTGCGCGCCACATCTCCCCCAAAGGGCTCAGTAACTCACCTGTTTCTCAGTGGAGTTCATCATCAAGGGCGGTACCGGGCCGCGAACAGGGGGCGGCGGCGCCGTGTCCTGGCGGGTAATTCACCGGGGTGGCGGTGCCGCCTGGTCCAGGTGGCGGCGGCTCGACGGCGCCGTCGCCCGGGTCGTCCAGGGCCCCGGGCCGGCCGCCCTCGCCGGCCGGCGAACGCGCCACCGCGCCGGCGGCGCAGCAACTCCTCCACGCGCGGACGGTGTCGAGCGGGCGGGGCGGCGCTCCCTCTTCCCTGGGGCGGCCTAGGACGCGGACGTCGG
>NZ_JAZEWV010000038.1:0-66582 GCF_036353415.1 Actinacidiphila polyblastidii | reverse complement strand
GGGGGGGGGGGGGGGGGGGGGGGGGGGGGGGGGGGGGGGCGGGGGGGGGGGGGGGGGGGGGGGGGGGCCCCCCCCCCCCCCCCCCCCCGCCCATGACCGTCCCGGCCGGTGCCGCGTCCCCCACCGCGACGCCCGCCGGGACACCGTCCGCGGCCCGCCCGCCGGCCGCGCGCGCCGCCGTCACCGCGACGCCGCGGCGCAGCGCGGTGCGGCCCGCGCGGTCCCCGGCCGCGCTGCGACCGCGCGCCGGGACGCGCCTGTTCACCTTCGTCAACCACGTCGACCAGACCCTCTGGCTCGCCGCCGGCGAGCAGACCGCCCAGCCCGCGCTGACCACCACCGGCTGGGTGCTGCCGCCCGGCCGCACCCTGACCGTCCGCGTCCCCGACCACTGGAACGGCCGCTTCTGGGGCCGCACCGGCTGCGCCTTCGACGCGGCGGGCCGCGGCCACTGCGAGACCGGCGACTGCGCGGGCCGCTTCCAGTGCGCCGGATACGGGGTGATCCCGGCCTCGCTCGCGGAGTTCGACCTGAACAGCTGGGACGGCATGGACTTCTACGACGTCAGCCTTGTCGACGGCTCGAACCTGCCGATGTACGTCAACCTCGTCGGAGGCACCACCAAGGACCCGCTGGACGCGGCGGGCTGCTCTGCGGCCGGCTGCACCCGTACGGTCGCCTGCCCGCCCGCGCTCCGGGTCACCGCGGGCGGCCGGGCGGTGGGCTGCGAGTCGCCGTGCGGCGTCTTCGGCACCGACCAGTACTGCTGCCGCGGCCAGTGGGCGCCACGCGACAAGTGCCGGCCCGACCAGTGGCCGGTCGACTACGCGGCCCTGTTCAAGGAGGCCGAGCCGTTCGCGTACTCCTACGTCGACGACGACGCGACCAGCACGTTCACCAGCCGCGGGGAGGCGGGCTACCGGATCACCTTCGGGGTGAGCCCGTAACCGGCCGCCCTACGATTTCCTGTACAGTTGTCCAGGAAGTGCGCGGGCGGACCGCGCGGATGTCCGGGAGGCCCGGTGAACGCCGTCGCGAACGTCCTGGTCGGCGTGGTCGCCGCCGTCCACCTCTCCACGCTGGTGCTGGAGATGTCCCTGTGGCAGGGCCCGCGCGGCCGCGCGCTGCACGGCCTGGACGCCGAGGGCGCCAGGATCACCGCGCTGCTCGCCGCCAACCAGGGCCTCTACAACGGCTTTCTGGCGGCCGGCCTGGTCTGGGGGCTGATCGCCGCCGACCCGGTCGGGTTCCGGGTCACCGTCTTCTTCCTGTGCTGCGTGACGGCCGCCGGGGCGTACGGCGCCGCGACGGCGAACCGTAAGATCCTCTTCGTCCAGTTCGCGCCCGCGGCCGTCGCGCTGGCGGCCGTGCTCGTGGCCGGCTGACGACGCAGGGCCGCACCGACCCCGGGGGCCGCGCCATGAGCCCGAGCAACGCCGATCCGCGCACGCTGCGGACCCGGGCCCGGCTGCGGGCGGCGCTGCTCGACGCGTGCGAGGGGCGCGCCCTCGACGAGGTGAGCCTGTCGGCAGTGGCCCGCGCCGCCGGTGTCGGCCGCGCGACGCTCTACCTGCACTACGACAGCCTGCACGCACTGGCCGTCGACGCCTGCGCCGACATCGTCCGCGAAGGCGTCGACGCGCTGCACGCGTGGACGGGCGCCCCCGCGCCGGGCGAGCCGCCCGCGCCGCTCGCCGACTTCCTCGGCGCGGTCGCCCGGCGCGGCGACCTCTACCGCACCCTGCTGCCGGAGGGCGGCGGCGGACCGCTCGGCGTGCTGCTCCACCGTGAACTGCGCGCCCGCTCCTACGCCGAACGGGTGCGGGCCGGCGCCCCGCACCCCGCCCTGGCCGCCTCCGCCACGGCCGCGACCTTCACCGGTCTGCTCGCGGACTGGCTGCACGGCCAAGTGCCGCTCGACACCGACGGGTTCACCCACCACGTGTGGCGGCTGCTGCTCGCCGTGCACCGTGCGGTGCGCTGACCTCGGGACCGGACGCCGTGCCCGATCCGTGCGCAATCGGCCGATCTCGTCCCGACTCGCCCGAACCGGAACGGACTTGCCGGACCCCGCGGTGGACCGGGGGTGGACCGCGGCGCCCCGCCGCCGGCTGTCGCGGCCTCGCCGAAGCGACGCATCTCACCCGTACGGCCCTGCCACGAACGTGACCTGTGGGACGAAACGGGCGCAAGTGGGGGCTGGGTGCCGCACCTCGCACCGAGGTTTGCGAGGATCGACGTGATGACTGCCGCTCCTTCAGAAGCGCTCACCCAGCGCCAGACCGAAACCAGCCGTGGCCGACGCCGCCACCGGCGGCCTCGCCGTACCGTCCGCCGGGCGATGGTCGCGGCCGCGGCCGGCGTCGCCGGACTCGCGTTGATCGGCGCCGGATACGCCGTCCTCGCCCGGCCCGGCGGCACGGCCGTCGCCGACGACGCCAAGCACGCCGCCGCCGCCGGGCCCGCGGCCCCCGCCGCGACGGCGGGCGCCGGCGCCATGAGCGTCAAGGACCGGCTGCCGACCGCGATACCCGGACTCGGTCCCAGGACGCGGGCCTCCATCCCCGCGGGCAGCCGCCAGGTGCTGGTGGCCTCGGGGAAGGCGAAGAACTCCTCGGACACGCTCGTCACCCTGTGGTCGCGCACCGCCGACGGCCACTGGAAGCCGGGCGCGTCCTGGCCCGCGCACAACGCCCTGCACGGCTGGACCACCAGCCACCACGCGGGCGACCTGCACAGCCCCATCGGGGTCTTCACCCTGCACGACGCCGGCGGGTTCGACGCGAACCCGGGGTCGAAGCTGCCCTACCACCACTCGTCTGCGTTCCATGCGGGCGGTGTCGGCTTCGACGGCGAGCCGCTGGACACGGCGTTCGACTACGTCATCGCCATCGACTACAACCGCGTCGCCGGGCACTCGCCGCTGGACGGCGAGCAGCCGCTCGGGCCGAGCCGCGGCGGGGGCATCTGGATCCACGTCGACCACGGCGGGCCCACCCACGGCTGCGTCAGCGTCGCCGCCGCGCACATGGTCGAACTGCTGCGCACCCTGCGGCCGGCCGACCACCCGGTGATCGTGATGGGCGACCACTCCTCGCTGGCGACCTGAACGCCGGCGCGCCCGCCGTGACTCCCCGAGGGGGTACGGCGGGCGCGGCGCGTGCGGGCGTGCGCGTGGACGTGCGTGCGGACGGAGACGGGTGCGGTGCGCGGGCGGGTGGGCGGAACCGGCGGGATCAGCCGCGCGGCAGCACCGTGGACTGCACGTCCGCCAGTCCCTTCCAGTCGTTGGACGCCACCGTGGCGTGCGCCTTGGCCAGTTGGGCGACCCGGGCGCGGGCGTCGGCGGAGGACGGGTTCACGTCGTCGAGCGCCGGCGGCACGTTCTGCGCGTCGGTCATGAACAGCAGGTAGTGGTGCGTGTCGTACCAGCCGGTGTCGATGCTGCCGTTGAGGTAGGTGGCCGCGTCGCCGTCGAAGGCGACGAACCACGGGCGCAGCGAGGCGTCCGAGTAGCGCGAACGCGGGTCGCCCGCCTGGGCGTTGTGCACCGAGGGGAAGATGTTGGCCTGCGCGGTCTTCCCCTGGGCGTGCAGGTCGCGCAGGTAGCCCGCGTACTCCTGGTCTGTCCAGAGCGTGTCCGTCGGGTTGCTCTCCTCGACGGTCCCCGGGATGACCTCGAGGACGACCTTCCCCGCGAGCTGCCCCCGGCTCGGCCAGTTGCCCGCCGCGGCCGCCTCGTCGAGCGTCGCGTACTGGCCGCCGCCGGGCTTGTTGAGCAGGTCGTTCGGCTTGAAGACCAGGCTGCCGAGGTGCGCGCTGATCGACTGGTCCAGCTTGGCCGCGCTCATCCCGAAGGTGGCCTGGAAGCCGGCCTTCATCTCCAGCTTGATGAACAGCGGCCCGTGCCCCGGGTGGGCGCCGAGCCACACCCGGACGTCGTCCAGGCAGCTCTCCAGGTTCTTGTTCGCCCCGCCGGTGTAGAGCTGCGCGGGCGAGGACGCGTTCACGCAGTTGTTGCTGTTGCCGGTCGGGTTGGAGTGGCTGACCTTCCATTCCTGGGTGAAGAAGTCGTCCCAGACGTCCAGTTCGATCATCGAGGTGCCCGTGTCGAGCGCCTGCGCGAGATACGGGAACGCGGCCGGGTCGTACGTGTTGTGCAGGCCGGACGTGGTGGCGCCGGACAGCGGGAGCGAGTCGCCGTCGGCCGCGGAGGCGCTGACGCCCCCGGGCCCCGCGACGGTGAACGCCAGGCACGCGGTGAGGGCGCCGAGCAGTGCGGTGCGCACGGCGACGCGGGGACGGATCGGAACTCGGCGGGTCAGCGGACCGGTCAACGTGTCCTCCTGTGGGGGATGGCTCTCCGTCAGGACGGTGCCGGGCACGCATGAATCGACGGAGACATGACACGTAACACGACCTGCATTCCTCCTGTCACCTCCGCATCCGGCCTTTCCTCACGCACCAGCGGACACGCTGCGTTCGGCTCGCGGCGACGGGGGCCGGGGCCTCGGGGGGCTCGGGGGGCGTGGGCCCGCGGGCCCACCCGCCCGCGGGTCTTGGCGAGCAGCGGTGCGGTCAGGAGACGCCGAGCAGCCGCAGTACCGCGGTGGTCGCCGCCGCCGCGACCACGACCAGTGCGAACGGGGCCCGCCGCCAGGCGAGCACCCCGCCGACGAGCACGCCGGCCGGGCGCGCGAAGCCCGCGGCGCCGTGGCCCTGGGTCAGCGAGGACGTGGCGACCAGCGCCGAGAGGAGGACCACGACGGCCACGCCCATGCCCTGCTCCACCCGCGGCGACAGCCGCATCCGGGCCTTCAACAGCGGTCCCGCCAGCCGGAAGGCATAGGTCCCCGCGCCCAACACCCCGGTCGCCACGAGCAGGTTCACCGGCCGCCTCCGCCGCGTACGTCCGAAGCCCGTTCCGGGTCCGGGTGCTCGCCGGAGCCCCGGCCCGGGTCCGGGTGCTGAGGCGGGTCGGGGTCGGGGTCGGGCGCCGGCGTCGCCCGGCCGCGTACCCCGAGCGCCACCGCGGCGAGCGCCAGCAGCACCGGCACCCCCGCGGGTACGAACGGCGTGGCGGCCAGCGCGATCGCGGCGCCCGCCGCCGCGGCGGCCCGCGCCGCCGGACGCGCCTGGGCGAGGGAGGGCAGCACGAGCGCGAGCAGCACCGCGGGGAAGGCGGCGTCGAGGCCGAAGGCGTCCGTGTCGCCGACCGCGCGGCCGCCGAAGGCCCCGGCCGCCACGCCCGCGTTCCAGGAGGCGAACAGCCCGGCCCCGCAGCCCCAGTAGGCCAGGCGCCGCCGCCGCGGCTCGTCCTGGGCGAGGGTGAAGGCGACCGTCTCGTCCACCATCAGATGGCTGCCGGCCAGCCGCCGCAGCCATCCGCTGCCGAAGACGTCCCCGACCGCGAAACCGAACGGCACATGCCGCGCGTTGACCAGCAGGCCCGCGACGACCGCCGCCAGCGGATTGCCGCCGGCGCCGACGATGCCGACGAAGATGAACTGCGCGGCCCCCGCGAAGACCACCACCGACAGCAGCATGGGCAGCCACAGCGGGAGCCCGAGCCCCACGCTGATCGCCCCGAAGGAGGCCCCGACCAGGGCGTCGGCGAGGCAGACCAGGGCGATGTCCCGCACCAGGTCCCGTTCCGGGGTCCGCCATATCGAACGCATCGCCGTCTAGAATGAACACGCGAGCGGTCGTTCGTCAAGACGAACGAACGGACTCGTCTGTCGAACGTGAGGCGCTCACGCGGCCACCCGCGCGAGCATGAGGGCGCGGACAGCACGGCGGAACCGGAGGAGACATGGCCACCAACGAGAGCAGCGGCGCCCCCCTCGCCGTCATCGCCGCGTCGCTGCAGCGCGAGCGCCACCGGGTGGGTCTCTCGCTCGCCGAGACCGCCCGGCGCGCCGGCATCGCCAAGTCCACGCTGTCCCAACTGGAGTCCGGCGCCGGCAATCCCAGCATCGAGACCCTCTGGGCGCTCAGCGTCACCCTCGACGTGCCGTTCGCCCACCTCGTCGAACCGCCCCGCCCCCGCGTGCAGGTGATCCGCGCGGGCGAGGGACCGGCCTTCAGCTCGGAACACTCCACCTACGTCGCCACCATGCTCGCCTCCTGCCCGCCGCACGCACGCCGCGACATCTACGCGATCAGCGCGCAGCCCGGCAGCGCGCGCGAGTCGGAACCGCACATGCCCGGCGTGGTCGAGCACGTGGTGCTCAGCACCGGCCGGGCGCTCGTCGGCCTCATCGAGGAGCCCGTCGAACTGCGCCCCGGCGACTACGTGTCCTACCCCGGTGACGTCGCGCACGTCTTCCGCGCCCTGGAGAAGGACACCGTCGCCGTCCTCCTGTCCGAACACCACTGAAGGGCGGCCCCGACGATGCCATCGGCCGAACGACCCCCGCCGCCGGTACGGACCGAACGGGACGGCGCCGTCCACACCGTGGTGCTCTCCCGGCCTGCCGCCCGCAACGCGGTGGACGGCCCCACCGCCGCCCGACTCGCCGCCGCCTTCCGGGAGTTCGACGCAGACGAGACGGCGTCGGCCGCCGTGCTCTGGGGCGAGGGCGGCACCTTCTGCGCCGGCGCCGACCTCAAGGCGATCGGGACCGAGCGCGGCAACCGGGTGGCCGAGGACGGCGACGGACCGATGGGCCCGACCCGGATGCGGCTCGGCAAGCCCGTGATCGCCGCGATCAGCGGCCATGCGGTCGCCGGCGGGCTGGAGTTGGCCGTGTGGTGCGACCTTCGGGTGATGGAGGAGGACGCGGTGCTCGGCGTGTTCTGCCGGCGCTGGGGCGTCCCCCTGGTCGACGGCGGCACGGTCCGGCTGCCCCGGCTGATCGGCGCCGGCCGCGCGATGGACCTGATCCTCACCGGCCGCCCGGTCGGCGCCGCGGAGGCGCTCGCCATCGGCCTGGTGGACCGCGTCGTGCCCCCCGGCGGCGCCCGCGGCGCCGCAGAGCGACTCGCCGCCGAGATCGCCGCGTTCCCCCAGACCTGCCTGCGCCACGACCGGCTGTCCGTTCTCGGGCAACAGGGACTGGACGAAGAGGAGGCGCTGGCGGTCGAGTTGGCCCACGGACGGATCTCGCTCACCGAAGCCGCCGAGGGCGCCGCGCGATTCGCCTCGGGCGCAGGCCGCCACGGCGGCCCGGCGTAGAAGAAGGCTTCCCCGTAAGCGGCGCCTCCAGCCGGGCGGCGGGCGAGGCCAGCCGGCGGCTCCCGGCCGCGCCGTCGCACGTCCTGGCGCCGCGGGGCGCGTCGTGGCGCAGCCCACTGCCCGCGCTGTCGCCGAGGAGATCGTCCGCGACGGGCCGGGACGGCGGGTCGTCCTGGACCGGTCGCTCGATCTGCCGCTCGGTCTGGCCCTCGACCGGCTGCTCGACCTGCCGCTCATCGCCGGGGTGCGGGCCCGGTCCGCCCGGCCGGGGGCGGGCGCGCTGTCGTGCCGCGCGGGGCGACTGCGTCGCGGGGTCCGCGCTGCGGCTGCCGCACGACGACCGGCGCACCCCTGGACGGTCGCGGAGATCGCCGCCCGCGCGGGCGTCTCGCGGAGCGCGCTCGGCCGCCGCCTCACCGACTGGTCGGCGAATCCCCGAGGGCGTACCTCCCCGGCTGGCGGCTGGCGGCCCCGCTGGCCGCGGACCTGCTCCGTGAGCCGCAGGCCACAGTCGCGGCGGTGGTCCGCAGGGCCGGCCACGGGAGCCCGTTCGCGCTCGGCGCCGCGTTCGACCGGGCCCGCGGCGTGAGCCCGCGACAGCCCAGGGAGCGGCGCGGCGGCCCGGAGGGCGGCGGCGCGGCGGCGTCCTGGGACGGGCAGCCGTCCGGTCAGTGGAGCCGGATGGTTCTCCGCGGAACGTTTAGGCTGTCTGCATGAAAGAGTGGGACCTCAGAAAGTTGCAGATCCTCCGCGCACTCCACGAGACCGGTACGGTGACCGCGGCCGCGGCGGCCCTGCGCATGACGCCCTCCGCGGTCTCGCAGCAGCTGGCAGCCCTGTCCAAGCAGACCGGCACCCCGGTCATCGAGGCGCGCGGCCGCGGTGTGCGGCTCACCGGCGCCGCGCACGTCCTGCTCCGCCACGCCGAGGTCGTCTTCGCCCAGCTCGAACGGGCCGGCGCGGAACTCGACGGCTACGCCCGCGGCACCGCGGGCCTGGTCACGGTCGGCACCATCGCGACCGCCATCTCCCGCCTCGTCGTCCCGGCCGCCGCCCTGCTGCGCCGCGACGCGCCGGGGATCACCCTGTCCGTCCGCGAGACCGAGGCGGCCGAGGTCTACGAGGAGCTGGCCGCGGGCGAGGTGGACCTGGCGGTGTCGCTGGCGGTGGACGCGCCCACCGCCCGCGACCCCCGGTTCGTGCTGTTCCCGCTGCTCGCGGACCCGCTGGACGTGGCGCTGCCGCCCGGCCATCCGATGGCGGACGTGCCGGGGCTGCGGCTCTCCCGGCTCGCCGAGGAGGCGTGGATCTTCGGCAGCCGCGGCCCCTGGCGCGACATCACGCTGGCCGCCTGCGCCGACGCGGGCTTCGTGCCCGAGCAGGCGCACGCGGCGGCGGACTGGCCGGCCATCTTCTCCCTGGTCGCCGCGGGAATGGGCATCGCGCTGGTGCCGCGGATGGCGACCTCGGGCGGGCTGCGCCGCGAGGTGGCGGTCCGGCCGCTCGACGTGGACCGCCCGCGCCGCCGGATCGTGGGCGCGGTACGCGGCGGCGCGGAGGACTCCCCGCTGCTGCGGCGCACGATGGACGCGCTGCGGCAAGCCGCGGACCTCGATCCGACCGTGCAGCGCAGCTGAACGATTGCTTCAGTAAGTTTCGATGGACGTGAAGGGTGGGGGTGGCCGAGAGTGGAGCCATGACACGAGACGAGGCAGCAGACGAGGTACGCGGCGACGTGCGTCATGGGTGGTCACACGATGCGGCACACGGTGAGACAGACGCTGAGGCACGCGATGACGTGGGGGGCGGCGCGGAGGGCTCCGTGGCAGACGGCGAGCCCGCCTTCACCGCGCTGACCTCCTTCACCGGCGACGCCCTGCCCTATGCGGGGGGGAATCCGTACGCCGACTACCGCCGCGGCGAGCTGCCGTTCGGCACGCTGGCCGATCTGGCCGACCGCCGGCTGGGCGCCGGAGTGGTCGCGGCGAACGACGAGTTCTTCGCCGAGCGCGAGAACCTTCTGCGGGCCGGGCCCGCGGTCTTCGACCCCGAGCGCTTCGGCCACAAGGGCAAGGTCATGGACGGCTGGGAGACCCGCCGCAGGCGCGGGGCGTCCGCCGAGGTGCCGCACCCCGGGGAGACCGACCACGACTGGGCGCTGGTGCGGCTGGGCGCTCCCGGGGTCATCCGCGGCATCGTCGTCGACACCGCCCACTTCCGCGGAAACTACCCGCAGGCCGTCTCCCTCGAGGCGACCAGCCACTCCCTGTCCGCGGCGCCCGAAGACCTGCTCGACCCCTCGGTGGAGTGGACCCGGCTCGTCCCGCGCACCGCCGTCGGCGGCCACGCAGAGAACGCCTTCGCCATCCACGTCGAGCGCCGCTTCACCCACCTGCGGCTGCGCCAGCACCCCGACGGCGGCGTCGCCCGCCTGCGGGTCTACGGAGACGTGGCGCCCGATCCCGGCTGGCTCACCGAGCTGGACACCTTCGACCTGGTCGCGCTGGAGAACGGCGGCACCGTGGAGGACGCCTCCGACCGCTTCTACTCCCCACCGGAGCACACCATCCTGCCCGGCCGCTCCCAGAAGATGGACGACGGGTGGGAGACCCGCCGCCGCCGCGACTCCGGCAACGACTGGATCCGCTACCGCCTGGTGGAGCAGGGCGTGATCCGCGCCGTGGAGATCGACACGGCGTACCTCAAGGGCAACTCCGCGGGCTGGGCGTCCCTCTCGGTGCGGGACGGCGCGGACGGCGCATGGACCCGGCTGCTCCCCAGGGTCCGCCTCCAGCCCGACACGGTGCACCGCTTCCTGGTCAACCCGATACCGGCCACCCACGTGCGGATCGACATCTTCCCCGACGGCGGCATCTCCCGCCTGCGGCTGCACGGTTCGCTCACCAAGGAGGGCGCGGCGCGTCTGACCGAGCGCACCGAGGCGCTCGGCTGACCCCAGGCGGGCAGCGCCGCTAGGACCTGTCGAGAACCGTCGCCGCCCAGGCCGTCAGGTGTTCGAACAGCCCGATGCGGCGCCGCATGACGGTGCTGTCGTCCCCTCCGACGTCATAGGAGGGCGAGCCGACACCGGTACCCGAGGCCAGGCGAGCCAGCATCAGGGGAGCGAGCCAGGTGTACTTGGCGGCGCCCGCCGCAGCAACACGGCGGCGCAGATCGTCCTCGTCCGTACGCCGGCCGGCGTCCCGCAGCCCGGCCAGGTAGCCGGCGGTGACCGCCTCCGAGATCTCCGCCAGTTGCTCGGTCGGCATCAGGCCGTCCGCCACGCAGTCCGGGATGAGGTTGGCGATGTCCTCCCCGACGCCGCCCTCGCCGACGAACGCCCAGTCCAGCAGGACGGTACGGGCCGGCCCTGCCGCGCCGTCGGCCGCGATCAGGTTGAGTGGCCACACATCCAGATGGCACAGCGTCCGCGGCCCGGACTCGGCCGCAGAAAGGAGACGGTCACGCTGCTCCCACATACGGCGGAGCGCACCGCGCAGGGCTTCGGGCCACACCGCGACGGCGGTGGGGTGGTCCCAGGGGACCGGTCCGGTCGGCGCCTTGCCCTCCACGTACTGCCGCAGCCAGCGGCGGGACAGCCAGGGACGATCAGGGAGCCGCTCGGTCCACGGCGCCTGCGCGACGCCGAGGGCGTGGCCGAACGCCGCCAGCCGGTGCACCGGCCAGCGGGCACCGGTCAGGCCCGAGACATCCTCCAACCACAGGTCGAACGAGCCGCCGGAGTGCTCCTCGCAGGTCAGCAGGCGGGGGCAGTCGATGCCGGCGGCGGCGTAGGCGGTCGACGCGAGGCCGTCGCGGTAGGCGAGGGCCTCACGCGGCCCGTACGACCAGTGCCACGGGTCGGCCGCGCTCGTCCCGGTGCCCGCACCGCCGGGACCGCAGCGCTTGAGTACGGCGCTGCCCGCGGGACCGGTGACCCGCCACACGCCGCCGGTCCGCAGGCTCAGCTGGCTGTGCGTCAGGCGGGTGAAGCTCCGGTCGGCAGGACTCGCCGCGCCCAGCGCGGCCGCGACGGACACAGGAACGGCCGCCGGCTCGGACCCGTCGCTCTCGGCGGCGGGTCCGGCGGCGGCCGCGCCCGCGGTCACTGCACGCCGAACTGCTTCAGCAGATCGGTCCTGTCGAACATGATGGCCGTGTCGATGGCGGACGGAGCCCCGGCGGAGGGATCGGCGCCGCCCTCGATCAGGGCGTCGATCACGTCCTGGGCGCTCTTGAACACCGCGCCCGCAAGCGGGGTCTGGCTCTGTTCGTTGGCTCGGTTCGGGTCGGCGCCGCGCTGGAGCAACACCTTCACGCTGTCGGTGTGGCCGTGGTAGGCGGCGAGCATGAGGAGGGTGTCACCGCGGTCGTTGGTGAAATCGACCGGCACCCCCGCGTCGATGTAGGCGGCGAGCCGGTCGGTGTCACCGGTCCGAGCGAAGTCGAAGGCCTGGTCGGCGAGCTGGAGGAGTTCCGGGTCGTGCCCGGGCTCGTCGGCGCCGGAGGGGTTCGTGGGGTCGGGCGTGGACTCGGTCATGAGTCCAGCCTACGCAGGACAGGGGCCGTTGAAGAAGGAGATCACGACGCGCCGCGTCGGTCCGTTGCCGACGCGGACGTCCAGGGGGACGCACGCGCGGCCGTCGCCGGCGACGAAGAAGCCGCCGTAGAAGGAGGTGACCGAGGCGGGGCAGCCGTGGAAGGTGACGGCAGGGGCGGGGGTGTTGCCGTATCCGCCGCCGAACTCCAGCCCGGCGCGGGCACGCTCCTCGGCGCCGACCGTCACGGTGACCACCGCGTCGCCGGTGACCGCGGGGCCCGCCCGGTAGTGCCAGCCGCCGGAGTTGGCGACGCCGTGCGCCTGCTGGTCACCGGTCGCCAGACCCCGCAGGCCGCGCCAGGTCAGCGGGCCGACGGTGACATCGCCGAGGTCCGCGCCGAGGCCGGTGCCGGCCGCGGACCCGGCCGTCGCCGGTGGCGACCCGGAGCCCCTGGCGGAAGGCGAGGAGGAGGCGGGGGAGGGCGGGAGGGAAGCAGACCCCGGCGAGTCCGCAAGCGGCGTCCCGGCGCGTCCCGTGGTGGCGGCGGTGCCGTCGACGCAGTCGACCGGGCGGGGATGTTCGATGCTGCCGATCGGCGGTGGTGCGGCGCCGGACAGCGCGGGCTCTGCGGGTGCCGGGTCGCCGTGGGCGCCGAGCGTGCACCCGGCCAGTAACGCGAGCGTCCCACACACCACAGCGGCCGCACGGAACTCTCGACCTGACATGGGCATCACCCCTTCGTCAGGACGGTACGTGCTCAGCCCAGCGGGGGCCAGACCACGAGTTGCCGTACCAGCTCCGCGTCGCCGGTCAGCCGCAGGGCGGGGCCGTCCGCCGGGGTGCGCCGGTAGAGGGCGAGCAGCAGATCGCTCGCCGTCCCCGCCACCGTGGCGCCCGCGCCCGGACCCTCTCCGGGGCCGCCGCGCACCGCCGAGGCCCCGGTGGAGTCCAGGATCAGCGTCCAGGCCGGACCCTCGTCGCTGACCAGCGCGACCCGGGCGGGGGAGTGCGGCCAGCCGTCCATCGACCCGAACCCGACGTGCAGGAACTCGTCCAGCGCGTCCACCGCCAGGTGCGGTGGCAGCGCCTCCGCGGCGCCCGCGGCCTCCTGGGCGTCACGCGCGTGCACCGCCGACTCCTGCACCTGGTGGCGGGCGACCGTGCCCGCCGTGGCGGGGTTGCCCGACTCCGCCCACCAGGTCCAGCACCCGGCGTCCGGTCCCGCCGTGCGCAGCGCGTCCAGCAGCACCGTGGTCGACTTCTCGGACCAGTCGAGGAGTTCGGGCGACACGACGTCCGCGGCCGTGGCGTCGCCGGCCGCGGCACTGCCGGCCGGCGGCCGGTGGGCGGGGACGGACTCCTCACCCGGCGGCCGCAGCGCGGGGCCCGCCGCCACCGTGGCCGCCCAGAACCGCTGCACCCCGCCCAGGTGCGCCACCAGGTCGGGCACCGCCCAGTCCGGGCAGCCCGGAACGCGCGCCAGCGCACCGGCCGCGTCCGCCGCCAGGCGCAGCGCGGCGGAGCGCTCCTCGATCAGCTCGAGCCAGTCCGCGAAATCCGGCCAGGGGAAGTGCGAAGTCGTCATGGTGTCCGTTCTAGCAGCGGTCACTGACAACCCTCTGGCGGCCGGACCGGGAAACCTGTTCCATGGTCATCGGACGGCCGCCGCATCCGAGGGCGGCCACACGTGCAAGAAGAGGTGGCCTTGGCTACGACCGTGCGACGTACCGTGGTGAGCATCCCCGCCGCCTCCCTCGGCGCCGAGAACCCGCTGCCCGCGCTGCGTCCCCTCGACGAGCCGCCCCGTCTCGACGCCGGCGACCGGGCGCGGCTCCCCGCCGACATGGCACGGCAGCTGGGGTACGCGCCGCTGCGCTCGCTGCTGCCGGTGCGGCTGCGTGACGGCTACCGCCGCGAGCGGGTGCCCGCCGAGCTGGACGCCGTCGTCATCGAGAACGACCGGCTGCGCGCCACCGTGCTGCCCGGCCTCGGCGGCCGCCTGTACTCCCTGGTCCACAAGCCGGCCGGGCGGGAACTGCTGTACCGCAACCCGGTGTTCCAGCCCGCGAACCTGGCGCTGGCCGACGCGTGGTTCTCCGGCGGCGTCGAGTGGAACCTCGGCGCGACCGGCCACGCCGCCCACACCTGCGCGCCGCTGCACGCGGCCCGGGTGGCCGCGCCGGACGGCGGCGAGATGCTGCGGCTGTGGGAGTGGGAGCGGCTGCGCGACCTGCCGTTCCAGCTCGACATGTGGCTGCCGGAGGACTCGGACTTCCTCTACGTCGGCGTCCGGGTGCGCAATCCGCACGACCGCACCGTCCCCGCCTACTGGTGGTCCAACATCGCGGTCCCCGAGGCCCCGGACACCCGCGTCCTGGCGCCCGCCGACTCCGCCTGGCACTTCGACTACACCGCCGCGCTGACCCGGGTCCCGGTGCCGCGCCCCGGCGGCGGCGCCGACATCAGCTACACCACGCGGTCCGAGCACGCCGCCGACTACTTCTTCGAGATCGAGGACGACGACCGGCGCTGGGTGACCGCCCTCGACGGCGACGGCCACGGCCTGGTCCAGACGTCGACCGACACGCTGCGCGGCCGCAAGCTGTTCCTGTGGGGCCAGGGCCGCGGCGGCCGGCGCTGGCAGGAGTGGCTCACCGCGCCCGGCACCGGCGGCTACCTGGAGATCCAGGCGGGGCTGGCGCGCACCCAGCTGGAGCACATCCCGATGGCCGCCGACTCCGACTTCAGCTGGCTGGAGGCGTACGGTCCGCTGCACGCCGACCCGGCGGCCGTGCACGGCGGCGACTGGCAGGACGCCCGCGGCGCGGCCGCCGCCGCGCTGGAGGCCGCGCTGCCGAGAGCGGACGTGGAGGCCGCCTACGCGGCCTGGCTGCCGTACGCGGACGCCGAACCCAAGGAGGTGCTCGCGGCGGGCAGCGGCTGGGGCGCGCTCGAAGCCGAGCGGGGCCACCACCGGCTGCCGGGCACCCCGTTCCCGGCCATCGGGCTCGGTGAGGCCCAGAAGCCGTGGATCGAGCTGCTGCTCGCGGGGGTGTTCCCGCGCCCCGTCGCGGGCGCCGCACCCGGCCCCGCCCTGGTCTCCCCGCAGTGGCGCGACCTGCTGGAGTCCGCGGACACCTACCCGGGCAACGAGTGGTTCCTCGACTACCACCTCGGCATCGCGCAGTGGGCGGCGGGCGACCGCGCCCAGGCGGTGCGCAGCTGGGAGCGCTCGGTCGCCGCGCACACCTCGCCGTGGGCGCTGCGGGCGCTGGCCGTCGCCGAGGCCGAGTCGGGCGAGGCGCAGCGCGCCGCCGACCGCTACCTGGAGGCGTTCGAGCAGCTGGGCGGCTGGGGCCTGACCGTACGCGAGGGGCGCGCCGCGCACCGCGCCCTGGTGCTCGAAGCGGTTCCCGCGCTGCTCGCCGCGGGCCGTCCCGCCGACGCCGACCGGCTGCTCGCGCGGCCCGCGCCCGGTGACGACGCGGCCCCTGAGGACGGCCGGTTCCGGCTGCTGCGTGCCGCCACCGCCCTCGCCCAGGGTGAACCGGCGCGCGCCCGCGGCCACTTCGACGCCGGCTTCACCGTCGACAACCTGCGCGAGGGCGACGAGACGCTCAGCGACACCTGGTACGCGGTCGCCGAGCAGCTCCTCGCGGACGGCGGCCCGGTCACCGAGTCGGTCCGTGAACGGGCCCGCGCCGAGGACCCGTTGCCCGCGGCCTACGACTTCCGGATGCGCCCGGAGACGTAGCCGGCAGACGCCGGCGGCCCCGTGGTCCTGTGCCGAGCAGCGCCGCCAGTTCCGGTTCCGACAGGTCGCCGGGGCGGCGGCGCTCGCGGGCGAAGAGGTTGGCGGCGCGCTGGAGTCGCTCGTTGACGGGCGTGGGCACCCCGGTCCGCCGGCCCAGCAGCACGATCTCACCGTTGAAGTAGTCCGACTCGATCGAACCGGTGCCCCGCACCAGGCTCTGCCACGACGAACCGCCGCCCCGCGTCTCGCCCTTGACCGGCCGCACCTCCACCCGGTCGCCGCGCACCCTGGCCTGTTCCTCGGCGCTGACATGGTCGATGCCGGCCGCGTCCAGCACCGCGACCCCCTCCGCACGGGCCCGCGCGGCCAGTTCGCCGCGCGTGCCGGAGTCCGTCGCCGGGCCGCACACGGCCTCGACGGCGTTGCCGAGGTTCGACAGCAGCTTCGCGTACTTCCACGCCATCACCTGGTCCGAGACGGGCGCCGCGAACCCGGAGGCCTCCAGGTCGGCCGCGATCCGCCGGACCGTCGCGTCGGAGCCCGCCGGAACACGGCCGAGGTGCAGGATGCCGGTCAGCGGCGCGCACGGCGCCCGCACCACACCCGGCTCCAGATAGGTGGCGGGCAACCACACGCACATCCCGTAGACGTCGCGGAAGCGGCGCAGCGCCAGCCGCTCGTTCTCGACCGCGTTCTGCGCGCACACCACGGCGGGGTGGTCGCCGTGTCCCGCCCAGGCGTCGAGCGCGGCCGCGGTGTCCTGGGTCTTCACCGCCAGCACCAGCACGTCGTCCGGCCGCGCCGTGACACCGTCCGGCCCCTCGGCCACCGGGACCGGCAACACCCGGTCGCCGTCGGGGAGTTCCAGGCGCAGTCCGTGCTCGCGCAGCGCCTTCGCGTGGGCGCCGCGCGCGACCAGTACGACCTCGTGCCCGGCGTCGTGAAGCCGCCCGCCGATGGCGCCGCCGATCGCGCCCGCTCCGATGACGATGTATCGCATCCCCGCAGCCTCGCACACCACCCCGCACGCCATCCCGGACACTGCCCCGGACGCCCCGCGCCCGCCGTCCCCCCCGCCCGGCACGCCACCGGGCCGCGGCGGGTCCGGCCGGGCCCGCCGCGGCCCACTCCAGCCCAGCTCAGCCCGCGCCTTCCCGCCCGGCCGGCCGGGCGGGGACTTTTCCGCCCTGTGGCGCATGGGACGCGAGGGGCTGGGTACGCGCGGGGTTCAGCGACCACCCGGAATTCCGCCCCTGACCACCGACCGGCCCGAGCAGCAGCCGCGGCGAGAGGAACCCCAGCGATGACCGACATCAACTCGAACGGTGCCCAGCCCCCGGCCCAGCGCGCCCTGCACGAGATCGCCCACGGCAGCGAGAACGTCATCGCGCTCAGCACCCTCGCCGTCAGCGACGTCCTGCTGCCGGTGCCCGCCGCGGACGACTACCCCGACGGGGGCCCGGAGGGCGGCGAGCTGCCGCGGGAGATCCAGCTGCCGGTCTACGAGCAGGAGGACGGCCGGCAGCTCGTGCCGGTCTTCACCTCCGAGACGCGGATGGCCGAGGCGCTGCCGTCCACCCGCCGCTACCGGCTGGTCCAGCTCGCCGCGCTGAGCGGCGCCTGGCCGTCGGACGATCTGATCCTCTCGATCGACACCGGCAGCGCCGACGCGCTGAGCATCTCGGGCGAGGGCGTGAAGGCCCTGGCCGGCCTCATCGGCGGCAACTGACCCCGCCACGTCGAAGCGGCCCGGGGCGATCCCGCCCCGGGCCGCGCGGCGCAGCCGCCGCGGATCGCTCAGCCTCCGAACGGCTCAGCTGCGGTAGACCCGCAGCCCGCCCGGCACCTTGTCGAGCAGCAGCTCGCCCGGCGCGGGCGCCACCTCTCCGTCGTACGCGAGGTGCACGCCGCTGCTCCGCTCACCCGGACTCGTCGCCCCCGCGCCGCCGCGTGCGCCGTCGTCGTCCGCCGTGGCGGCGGCGCCCGGGATGCGGATGCGCATCCGCGGCACCTCCGCCGTCGTCCAGGTCGGCGAGCGGGTGATCAGGCCGGTCAGCGTCGAGCCGAGCAGCCGGGTACGGGCGAACGGGCCGCCGCCCACTATCCGCACGTCCAGCAGCCCGTCGGCCAGGTCGCGGCGGCGCATCGGCGCCGGGCCCCAACTGGAGTAACGGCAGTTGCCGGCGAAAAGCAGCCACACCGGGCGGGTCCTGCCGCCGATCTCCACGTCCACCGGTTCGCAGGTGCGCAGCACGTGCACGGCCGCCAGCACGCTCGCCGGCCAGCTGCCGACCCGACGCGACCAGCGCTCCCTGACCCGCACCAGATCGGGGTAGGCGCCGATACTGAAGGTGTTGAGGAAGGGCGCGGACGTGCCGTCGGCCGGATCGGTGCGGCGGGCCACGTCGACCGTGGAGGCACGCCCGGCCAGGACCGCGGCGGCCGTGTCCTCGACCGTCTTCAGCCCCAGGTCCAGCGCGAAGTGGTTGCGGGTGCCGCCGGGGAAGACGGCCAGCGGCAGCCCGTGCCGCAGCGCGACCGCCGCCGCGTGGCAGACCGTGCCGTCGCCGCCGCACACGCCGAGCGCGCCGTTCTCCTCCACCGCCGACCTCGCGGCCTTCTCCAGCAGCTCGGCCAGGTCGTCGTCCTCGGTCCGCTCGGTCACCGCCGCGCCCGGCAGCGCGGCGCGGATCCTGGCCACCGGCGGGGTCAGCAGCGGCGGCGGCCCGGAAGCCGCGTTGACGACCACGTGCAGGCCGGCGCCGTCCTCGCTCAGGTCGGGCACCTCGGCGGCCGGGCCGTGCTCCGGGCGCCGGCTCGGCGGCGGCAGCACCGCCCGCACCACCAGCGCGGCGCCCACGCCCAGCGCGCAGCCCACCACGACGTCGCTCGGATAGTGGACGCCGGTGTAGACGCGCGAGAAGGCGACGCTCGCCGCGACCGGCGCGATCACCGCCCCCCAGCCGGCGGACTCCAGCGCCGCGCCCGCGGCGAAGGCGGCGGCCGAGGCGGCGTGCCCCGAGGGGAAGGAGGAGCTGACGGGCTGCCGCTGCACCTGGCGGATGAGCGGCACCGCGTCGAGCAGCGGCCGCGAACGGCGGACCGCGCCCTTGCCGACGGTGTTCACCGTCAGCGAGGCCACGGCCAGCGAACCGAGGCCGCGCAGAGCGGCCCTGCGGCCGTCCCTGCCGCCGTACGTGGCCATGCCTGCGGCCACCGCGAACCACAGCCGGCCGTGGTTGGCGGCCTGGCTCAGCTTCGGCAGCACGGGCTCCGCGCCGGGCCAGTTCCGGCCGGCCACCTTGGCGAACAGCGCCCGGTCCCAGCCCTTCCAGGGGTATGTCATGACGGGCGGTTACCCGCGCCCGGCCGCCACAAGCACCGCTGTACGCTCCCCGGGTGAGCACCGAAGAGCCCGCCGGCCGGCGGCCTGCCCCGGAACTGGTGATCTTCGACTGCGACGGAGTGCTCGTCGACAGCGAGAAGATCGCGGTGAAGATCGACGCGAGGATGCTCGCGGACCTGGGCTGGCCGATGCCGGAGGAGGAGGTCGTCGAGCGCTTCGTCGGCCGCTCCTACGCGGACATGGCCGCGGCGATCGAGCAGCACCTCGGGCGGCCGCTCGCGCCGGACTGGGACACGCCGTACCGGGCGCTGTACCGGGAGGCGTTCGAGCGCGAACTCACCGCCGTCGACGGCGTGGTGGAGGCGCTCGACGCCCTCGACGCGGTCCCGCTGCCGATGTGCGTGGCCTCCAGCACCTCCCCCTCCGGGCTGCGCCACACCCTCGGCCTCACCGGCCTGTACGGGCGCTTCGAGGGCCGCGTCTTCAGCGCCGCCGAGGTCCCCCGCGGCAAGCCCGCCCCCGACCTCTTCCTGCACGCCGCCCGCACCCTCGGGGTGGCCCCCGAGCGCTGCGCCGTCGTCGAGGACAGCCGCTACGGCGTCGAGGCGGCCCGCGCCGCCGGCATGCACGCCTTCGGCTACGCGGGCGGCCTCACCCCCGCCGCTTGGCTCGAAGGCCCGTCCACCACCGTCTTCCACGACATGCGCGCCCTCCCCGCCCTCCTCGGCTGACCCGCCCGCATCACCCCTCCCCACCCGTCCCATCCCTCCCCGCGCGCCGGGGCGCGGGCCGCCGCCGGCCGCGAGGTCGAGTCGCACGGGGTGGGCGGAGAGGAGACAGTGGCGGGATGGGGGACTCCTGGGAAGGCGAGGTCACCGTGGCGAATGTGCTGAGGCCGGAGCCGGGACTGGCCGTGCCGGCGTACTGGGCCGCGTCCCTGGACCCGGCGGCGGAGGCCGAGCCGCCGGGCGGGGGGAGCCGGCTGCTGACCGCGGCGGCCGGGTACTGGGCGCGGCGCGGGCTGCCCGGGGACACCCGGCACGTGCTCGCCGCTCCCGGCGCCGAGTCGCTGCTGCTCGCGCTGCTCGCCGCCAGCGAGGGCGACCCGGTGCTGGCCAGGCCCGCCGCGGCCTGGCAGGGCCCGGTGGCCCGGCTGCTGGGCCGGCGGGTGCACACCGTGCCGACGCCCCCCGAGGGCGGCGGCGTCCCCGACCCGTTCGCGCTGCTGGAGACGGTCCGGCGGGCCCGCGCGCACGGCGCCGACCCGCGGCTGCTGGTGCTCTCCGCGGTGGACGACCCGAGCGGCACCGTCACCGCCCCCGAGCTGCTGCACGAGACGTGCGAGGCCGCCGCGGAGGCGGGCCTGCTGATCGTCTCCGACGAGACGTACTCCGACACGCTGCACCACCACGGCACCGTGCTGCTCAGCCCCGCCGAGATGCTGCCCGACCACACCGTGGTGCTCACCGACCTCGGCGCGACACTGGTGCCCGCGGCGGTGCCCGCCGCGCTCGCCCGCTTCCCCGGGACCGCGCACGGCACCGCGTGGCGGGAGCGCACCGCCGAGGTGCTCGCGGCGCTGCGCGCCGTGCTCCCGGGCCCGGTGGCCGCCGCGACCGCCCACGTGCTCGGCGAACCGCCGGAGGTCGCCGAGCACAGCGCCGCCGCGAACCGGCTGCACGCCAGGGTCTCCGCCGCGGTCCACCGCGCGGTGACCGAGACGGGCGCCTGGTGCCGGCCGCCCAAGGCGGGCTTCCAGCTCTACCCCGACCTCGGCGTGCACGGCCTGACCGCCGCCGCGGCCGAGGAGCAGCTGACCGCCGCGCTCGGCCGCCCGGTGCTCGGCGGCCACCGGTTCGGCGACGACCCGCACGAGCCCCGGGTCCGTGTCGACACCGGCGTCCTGCACGGCGCCACCGAGACCGAACGGCGTACCGCGCTGGCTGCCGCCGATCCGCTCGCGGTCCCGCACATCGCGGCCGGACTCGCCGCGCTGACCTCGGCTTTCGCCGCGCTGACCGGCACCGCGGAGCTGGACGGGCCGGCCGGAACAGGATCGCGGGGCCGGCCGGCCTGACTTACCTTCGGGAAACGCGGACCGTCTCCGTCCCCGCACGGCGGCCGCGGCCGAAGTCGCGGTGCCCGTTGCCGCGCCCGCGGAGCAAGGGAGCCGTGATGACCAAACCGTGCGAGCGCACCCTCTCCGGGCTCCGCCCGCTGGGGGAGCAGCGCGACTGGCCTCGTTCCTTCGCCGACCGGCTCACCGCACAGCTGCCGGTGACGGGCCTGGGCGACCTCGTACGGATCGTCAGGGAGTGCGCGGTGCGGCCGCCCGCGCACACGCTCAAGGACGTGCGGCTGCTGCCGGTCGAGCCGGCGCCGCTGCCGCGGGTGCGGCCCGGCGCGGTGGCCGCCAGCTGGGCCGGGCACGCCAGCTGGGTGCTGCGGATCGGCGGTCTCACGGTGCTCACCGACCCGGTGTGGTCCCGCCGCATCCCGGGCACCCCGGCCCGCGTCACGCCGGTGGGCGTGCCCTGGGCGGCGCTGCCGCCGGTCGACGCGGTGGTGATCAGCCACAACCACTACGACCATCTGGACGCGCCGACCCTCAAGCGGCTGCCGCGGACCACCGCCTGCTTCGTGCCGGCGGGTCTGGCGGGCTGGTTCAGGCGCCGCGGGTTCACCCGGGTGACCGAACTGGACTGGTGGGAGGCGGCGGAGTTCCGCGGTGTCCGCTTCGACTTCGTGCCGGCCCACCACTGGAGCCGGCGCACCCTCACCGACTGCTGCCGGTCGCTGTGGGGCGGCTGGGTGCTCGCCGACCGGTCGGGCCACCGGGTGTACTTCGCCGGCGACACCGGCTACGGCCGCTGCTTCGCCGACATCGGCCGCGCCCACCCCGGGATCGATCTGGCGCTGCTGCCGATCGGGGCGTACGCGCCGCGCCGGATGCTGCGCTCGGTGCACACCGACCCGGAGGAGGCGGTGCAGGCGTTCCGCGACCTCGGCGCCGCGGCGATGGCGCCGATGCACTGGGCGACGTTCCTGCTGTCCGGCGAGCCGCCGCTGGAGCCGATCACCCGGCTGCGCGCGGCGTGGGCCGCCGCCGGACTGCCGCGCGCGGCCCTGTGGGACCTGCCCGTGGGAGGCTCGCGGGTGCTGTGACCGGCCCCCCGCGCCGCCACCGACGGCTCGGGGGCGCCGCCCGTGCCGCCTACCGCGGCGCCTCGTGCGGCGGCGCCTTCCTGAGGTGCCGCAGCACCGTCGGGCCTGCGGCGATGGCGAAGGTCAGGCCGACCGCGAGGGCCACGCCCTGCCAGGGCTCGGGGAAGAGCGAGCCGCCGAGGACGCCGATCAGCTGGTACGCCGCCGCCCAGGCCAGGCACGCCACCACGTCGCCGCGCGCGAAACGCCGCATCGGCATCTCCGCGAGCAGGCACGCGACCATGACCGGCAGCCGGCCCGCGGGGATCAGCCGGGAGAGCACGAGCACCGTCGCGCCGTGCTCGTCCAGCTGCCGCTGCGCCCGGTCCAGGGTGCTGTCGTCGACCCGGTCCTGGAGCCGGTGCAGCCAGCGCGACCCGTTGCGGGACCGCACCCCGCGCATCCCCAGCCAGTACAGGGCGATGTCGCCGAGGAAGGCGGCGAAGGCCGCCACCGCGAAGACGTACACCGTCGACAGCGGATCGCTCTGGTGGAACGCCACCACGCCCGCGCCGGACACCAGCGCGCCGGTCGGCACGACGGGTATCAGCGAGCCGAGCGCCACCAGCAGGAAGAGCGTCGGATAGCCGATCGCCTGCCGGGCGCCCTGCGCCGGCGGCGGGTGGGCGGCGGCCGACGCCAGGATGCCGATCACCCGGCGCTCTCCCGTCCCGCGCCCGCGACCAGCACGCTCTGCCCGTGCTCCAGCCGGTGCACCGTCGTGCCGGGCGCCAGGTCCGCCGCGATCCGCGCGAACTCCTCGCCCGGGGTGTGGAACTCGTCCGGCCGCACCGCGTCCATGCCGATCGGCCAGTACGTGCCGTAGTGCACCGGGACGGCCGCGCGCGGGGCGAGTTCGGCGAGCACCCGGGCGGCGCGGGCGGCGTCCAGGTGGCCGTGGCCGAGGAAGGGTCCCCAGCCGCCGACCGGCAGCAGCGCGATGTCGCACGGCCCGACCGCGTCGGCCATGCCGTCGAACACCCCGGTGTCGCCGGCGAAGTAGGTGCGCGCCTCGCCGGCGAGCACGAACCCGAGCGCCTGCACCCGCTGCGGCCCGAACGGCAGCCGCCGTCCGTCGTGCGCCGCGGGCACCGCGCGGATCGTCAGCTCGCCGAACTCCCGGGTGTCGCCCGCCGCCAGCTCCTCCAGGCGCAGCCGGGAGGCGAGCCGCCGCAAGGACGGCACCGCCGCCCGCGCGCCGCGCGGCAGCAGCACCACCGTGCCCTCGGCCAGCCGCGCCAGCGAGCCCACGTGCAGGTGGTCGGCGTGCAGATGGGACACCAGCACCACGTCGGCGCGGGCCGCGTCCGGCGGCGGCAGGGCGCCGCGCCGCCTGCGCAGGTGGGCCAGCCGCCGCGCGAACAGCGGGTCGGTGAGCACCCGCACCCCGGAGTCCCGCACGGTCACCGTGGCATGCCCCCACCACGTGATCTCCACCGCCACCGCGCCCCTGCCTTCCGTCGCCCGCACCGGGCTCTTCCGCACCGCCCGAGCGGGCCCCCGTCGTGGGGCGCCGCGTGCCGGTCCGCAGGTCCGAGCGTATGCCCAACCGTGATCGGGACATGCCGCCCGGTGTGGCAGGGTGGGGAGGTGCCTCAGCCGGGAGTGAGTCGGAGACGGGCCGCGGGGCGGAGCGCACTGCGGACCGTCGGCCGCGTGCTCGCGGTGTGGGCGGTCTCCTCCGGGACGCTGGCCCTGCTGGCGTGGTTGCTGCCGGACTTCAGGATCGAGTCGCCGCAGGGCGGCAGCCTCACCCAGATCGCGGTGACCGCGGCCGTCGGCGCGGGTGCCTTCGGGGTGCTCAGCGCCCTGGTCTGGCCGCTCATCGTCCGCGCGCTCCTGCTGGTGCCGGCGCTGGTGCTGGGCGCGCTGGTGTTCTTCCTCAACGGCTCGGTGCTGCTGGTGGCCTTCCGCGTCACGCCGGGCGGCCCCGGCGGGGTGGCGCCGGCCACCGCCGTCGTGATCGCCGCGGTGATGTCGGCGGCGTCCTCGGCCACCAGCACGGCGCTGGCGGTGCGGGACGACGCCGCGTACGGACGCAGGCTCGCGCGGCTGGCCGGGCGCCGCGCCCAGCACGCCGGTGAACTCCCGCCGCCGGACGGCCCCGGCACCGTCTTCCTGCAGCTCGACGGCGTCGGCCACGACGTGCTGCGCGACGCGCTGACCGGCTCGCCGCCCACCATGCCGACGCTCGCCGGCTGGCTCGGCGCCACCCACCGGCTCACCGCGTGGCGGACCGACTGGAGCAGCCAGACCGGCGCCAGCCAGCTGGCGATCCTGCACGGCAGCAACCACGACGTGCCGGCCTTCCGCTGGTACGAGAAGGACACCGGGCAGTTCATGGTCTGCAACCGGCCCTCCAGCGCGGCCGAGCTGGAGCGCCGCGCGGTCGCCCGCACCGGTTCGCCGGGACTGCTCGCCGACGACGGCGCGTCCCGCGGCAACCTCTTCAGCGGCGGCGCCGAGCAGTCCGCGCTGGTGATGTCGGTCGCGGTCCGCGCCGGGACCTTCAGCCGCTCCCGCACCGGCTACTTCGCGTACTTCTCCGATCCGGCGAACGCGGTGCGCACCGCCTGGTCGTTCACCGCCGAGGTGTGCCGGGAGATCGTCCAGTCCACCGCGTCGCGGCTGCGCGGCGACCGGCCGCGGATCAAGCGCGGCGGGCTGTACCCGATGCTGCGGGCGTTCGCCACCGTCGTCGAGCGGGACGTGGCGGTGGCCGCGGTGGTCGGCGACATGCTCGCGGGCCGCCGGGTGGTCTACGCGGACCTGGTCGCCTACGACGAGGTCGCGCACCACTCCGGTCCGCACAGCCGCGACGCGCGCAAGGTGCTGGCGCGGCTGGACCGCTCGGTGCGGCTGGTCGCGGACGCCGCGCGCCACGCCCCGCGGCCGTACCGGATCGTGCTGCTCTCCGATCACGGGCAGAGCGGCGGCGAGACGTTCGAGGGTGCCTACGGCACGACGCTGCGCGACCTGGTGCGGGAAGGCTGCGAGCTGGCCGGCGGCGCCCCCGCCCGCGGCCGGAGGCGTGCGGCCAGGCGGCGCGGCGGGGCGGAGGCCCGGGCGGCGGCGCGGTCCGCGCTGCGCAGGCCCGAGCGCGGGCGCCGCGCGGAGGAGCAGGAGCGCGAGGGGCCGCCGTCCGAGCCGATCGTGCTCGCTTCGGGCAACCTCGGCCTGGTCGCCTTCCCCGACATCGAGGGCCGGGCGACGCTGGAGGAGGTGGAGCGGCGCTGCCCGCGGTTGCTGCCCACCCTCACCTCCCATCCGGGGGTGGGCTTCGTGCTGGTCCGCGGCGAACGCGGGCCGCTGGTCCTCGGGCCGGACGGCGGCACCCACGAGCTGGCGTCGGGCCTGGTCACCGGGCCGGACCCGCTGGCCCCCTTCGGACCCGGCGCGGTGGACGCGGTGCTGCGGGCCGACGCCTTCCGGCACACCGCCGACCTGATGATCAACTCGACGGTCCACCCGCTCACCGGCGCGGTGCACGCCTTCGAGGAGCAGGCCGGCTCGCACGGCGGCCTCGGCGGCCCGCAGTCCCGGCCCTTCCTGCTCGCACCGGTCGAACTGCCGCTGCGGGACGAGCCGTTGGTGGGCGCGGAGGCGCTGCACACGCTCTTCCGCGAGTGGCTCGCGCCGGCCCGCCGGGTCGCGTCCTGCCCGGCGCCGGCGGTGCCCGCGCCCTCGACGCCGCCGGCGGCGGCCGCCGCGCCACCGGTCGCCGTGACGCCCGCCGCACGCGAATCGTCAACCACGGGTTGACGCAGGCTCATCGTCAACCTACGGTTGACGGTATGACCCGTCACCCCGTCCGGCTGGACGACCTCATCGACTACGTCAAGCAGCAGCACCCCGAGAGCGACCCGCTCCAGGACCTGGAGCACGCGGTGACCGTCGCCGGCCACCTCGGAGACGTCGCCGACCACCTCATCGGCCACTTCGTCGACCAGGCCCGCCGCGCCGGCGCGTCCTGGACCGACATCGGCCAGCACATGGGCGTCAGCAAGCAGGCCGCCCAGAAGCGCTTCGTGCCCAGGGTCCCCGAGGACCTCGACCTCGACGTCGCGGCGCACTTCAGCCGCTTCACCCCGCGCGCCCGCAAGGCCGTGGAGGCGGCGCAGGAGGAGGCGCGCACAGCGCTGCACGGCGCCATCGAACCCGAGCACCTGGTGCTCGGCCTGCTCGGCCAGGAGCAGACGATGGCCTACCGCGTCCTCACCGAAGCAGGCCCCGGAGCCGACGCGGTGCGGGCCGCGGTGGCCACCCGGGGCGACCGGAAGAAGCCGCTCGACGGCCACCTGCCGATCAGCGCCG
Source organism: Actinacidiphila polyblastidii (assembly GCF_036353415.1). Classification (NCBI taxonomy): domain Bacteria; kingdom Bacillati; phylum Actinomycetota; class Actinomycetes; order Kitasatosporales; family Streptomycetaceae; genus Actinacidiphila; species Actinacidiphila polyblastidii. Next base: position 40,246 of record NZ_JAZEWV010000038.1, on the reverse strand, counting down.
CCTCCAAGAAGACCTTCCAGCTGGTGCTGCGCGAGGCGCTGCGGCTCGGCCACAACTACATCGGCACCGAGCACATCCTGCTCGGCGTCCTCAGCGACGACCAGGACCGCTGCGCGGTGGCGCTCACCGCGCTCGGCGTCACCCACCGGGCGACCGAGGAGTGGCTGCTCGCCGAACTCGCCCGCATCAGCGGGTAGCCGCCCGGCGGCGGCCCCGGCCTGTTCCGGCCGGCCCCGGCTCAGGCGTCCTTGCGCAGCGCCAGCAGCCGGTACACCGGATCGGCGCGCGGCACGTCCGGGTCCGGCAGCAGCGACAACTCCCGTACCAGCGTGTCCGACTGCCCGTCGTCCAGGGTCAGCGCGGAGGCGAAGTAGCCGCGCGCCACGTCCTGCGCCAGCCGGGCCGGCGTGCGGCCCTGGCCGTGCCCGGTGAAGCGCGCCTCGCCGGCCCGGCGCAGCCCGTGCTCCGAGGCCACCGCCAGCACCCGCGCCGCCGTGTCGTGCGCCCGCCGCACCCGGTGCGGCGCGAGCAGCCGGTCGACGTCGCTGTCCACGTCGTGGCCCATGTCCTTGTCCACCGTCGTGACGAACACCCCGCCCGGCCGCAGCACCCGGGCGCACTCGGCGACCACCTCGGGTGCGTCCGGCAGCAGGTGCAGCAGCCACACCGCGCTCACCGCGTCCAGCGACGCGTCGGCGAACGGCAGCCTTCTGCTGTCGCCGAGCACCAGCGCCGGGCCCATGCGCCGCGCCGCCACCCTGGCCATGCCCGGGGACGCGTCGACGCCGTAGACCCGCAGTCCCGGCCGCGTCAGCAACTCGCTGACCAGGCCGGTGCCGCAGCCCACGTCCAGCAGGGTGGCGGCCCTCTCCGGCACCAGCGCGAGCACCGCACGCGCCGCCGACCTCGCCCGCGGCACACCCCCGCGCGTCGCGTCGTAGCGCGCCGCCTCCGTGTCGTAGTCCAGCATGTGGAACATGCTAGGGGCCCCGGGTGAACGGCAGTTCACCCAGCACCTTGCATCGCGGTTACGCGTGGGACGCGGCCGGCGTCAGCCGAAGGCGTCCGGATCGGGGCCCAGCCGGGCACCGTCGGCCAGCCCGGCCAGCTCCGCGAGGTCCTGCCCGTCCAGCTCGAAGCCGAACACGTCGGCGTTCTCCCGGATGCGCGCGGGCGTCACCGACTTGGGGATCACCACGTTGCCCAGCCCCAGATGCCACCGCAGCACCACCTGTGCGGGGGTGCGGCCGTGGCGCGCCGCGATCTTGCCGATCACGGGGCTGTCCAGCAGACCCTTGCCCTGGCCCAGCGGCGACCACGCCTCCGTGGCGATGCCGTGCTCGGCGTGCAGCGCGCGCAGTTCGGCCTGCACCAGTCGCGGGTGCAGCTCGATCTGGTTCACCGCCGGCACCAGGCCGGAGGTCTCGAACAGCCGCCGCAGGTGCGCGGGCTGGAAGTTGGAGACGCCCACCGCGCGGGCCCGCCCCTCGGCCGCGATCCGCTCGAAGGCGCGCCAGGTCTGCGTATACGCATCGCGCCGCGGCTGCGGCCAGTGGATCAGGTACAGGTCCACGTACTCCAGGCGCAGCTTGGCCAGCGAGGTGTCCAGGGCGCGCAGCGCCGAGTCGTGGCCCTGGTCGTCGTTCCACAGCTTGGTGGTGACGAAGACGTCCTCGCGGGCCAGCCCCGAGGCGGCCAGCGCCTTCCCGGTGCCCTTCTCGTTGCCGTAGGCGGACGCGGTGTCGATGCTGCGGTACCCGGCCTCCAGCGCGGTCGAGACCGCCCGTCGCGCCTCGCGGTCGGGCACCTGCCAGACGCCGAAGCCCAGCCGGGGCATCTCCACACCGTTGTTGAGGGTGATCGTCGGGACCTTGCTCACGTGCGGTCGATCCTTACGTCGTCGGTCGTGACGGCGACGTACAACCCGCCCGCCCGCAGGCGCATTCCCGGGGCGGGGGCGCACAGGTGCGCGATAGCCTCGCAGCGCCCGCCCGAAGCCGCGCCGAGCGGCGCGCGGCGGGCGGCGAACAGGCGGCCCGCGGCGGGCAGGCGGCCGCCTGCGGGGAACGCACGAGGGGAGCGGGGCCGATGGCGGGCCGGGAGGACAGGGGCAGCGCGGCAGGCGCGGCCGCCGGGCGAAGCGGCCGCGGCCGCGGCGGCGGCGACCTGGAGCTGCGGCCCTTCCCCGAGATCGGCGCGGCCGATCCGGCCGCCCAGCGCGAGGCGCTGGCCCGGCTGCGCGCCTGGGCCGAGCAGAACGCCGAGGACGCCATCGGCTGGTACCTGCGCGACAAGCGCCGCAAGCGCGTCGGCTCCCGGCTGCTGCAGAGCCTGGCCATCGTCTTCGCGGTGGCCGGCACCGCCGTCCCGCTGGGCACCGCCGCGGCCGGCGGCTCCGGGCAGGGCTGGGGGTACGTGCTGCTCGCGGTGGCGGCCGGCTGCAAGGCGTTCGACCACTTCTTCGGGCTGTCCTCCGCCTGGATGCGGGACGTCGGCGTCGCGCACGCCCTGCGCGGCGAGCTGAACGCGGTGCGCCTGGAGTGGGCGGGCGACGTGCTGCGCGCCGGTCCCGCCGGGTCCGCCGGCTCTGACGGCCCGCTCGCCCCCGGCGAACTGGAGCGCCAGCTGGCCCTGGTCGCCCGGCTGACGGACGCGGTCGCCGGCCGGATCGAGGCGGAGACGTCCGACTGGCAGACCGAGTTCCGCGCGAACACCCGGCAGCTCCACGAAGGCGGCGCGCTGCCCGGCCAGGACCGGCCGGCCACGCCGGTGTGACCCGTGGCGGTCGGGGCGCGCTCAGGCCCGGTCGGGCCGGTCGGGCCCCGCTCAGGCCCGGTACAGCGCGTCGACCTCGGCCGCGTAGACCGTCTCGATCACCCGCCGCTTCAGCTTCAGCGACGGGGTGAGCGTCCCGCGCTCCTCGGAGAACTGCGCGGCCAGTATCCGGAAGGTGCGGATCGACTCGGCCTGCGAGACCAGCGTGTTGGCGGCGGCCACCGCCCGCCGGATCTCCAGCTCCAGCTCCGAGTCGTGCACCAGCTCCGACGGCGGCATGTCCGGCTTGCCGCGCATCGTCAGCCAGTGGGTGACCGCCTCCGGGTCCAGGGTGATCAGCGCGGCGACGAACGGCCGGTTGTTGCCGACCGCGACGCACTGCGCGACCAGCGGGTGCGCCCGCACCTTCTCCTCCAGCGCCACCGGCGAGACGCTCTTGCCGCCGCTGGTCACCAGGATCTCCTTCTTCCGCCCGGTGATGGTCAGATAGCCGTCCTCGTCGAGCGAGCCGATGTCGCCGGTGGCCAGCCAGCCCTCGCGGAGCACCTCGTCGGTGGCCTTCTCGTTGTTGAGGTAGCCGTGGAAGATCTGGCCGCCGCGCAGCCATATCTCGCCGTCCTCCCCGATCAGCACGGTGGTGCCCGGCACCGGCAGGCCGACGGTGCCGAACCGCGTCTGCTCCGGCGGGTTGGCGGTGGCGGCCGCGGTCGACTCGGTGAGGCCGTAGCCCTCGTAGATCGTCACTCCGGCGCCGGAGAAGAACAGGCCGAGGCGGCGCTCCATCGCGGAACCGCCGGAGATGCCGTGCCGCACCCGGCCGCCCAGCGCCTCGCGCACCTTGCTGTAGACCAGCTTGTCGTACAGCTGGTGCTGCATCCGCAGGCCCGTGCCGGGGCCGGGACCGGTGCCGAACGCCCTGGCCTCCATGGCCTCCGCGTGCCGCACCGCGACGTCCACCGCCTTGTCGAAGACGCCCAGCTTGCCGCCCGCCTCGGCCTTGCGGCGGGCCGCCTGGAAGACCTTCTCGAAGACGTACGGCACGGCCAGCACGAACGTCGGCCGGAAGGTCGCGAGGTCCGGGATGACGTCGGCGGCCGCCATGCTCGGCTGGTGGCCGAGCCGGATGCGGTGCCGGACGCAGGCCACCTCGACCATCCGGCCGAAGACGTGCGCCAGCGGCAGGAAGAGCAGGGTCGACGGCTCCTCGCCGGGCTTGTTGGCGAACACCGGCTCCCAGCGGGCCACCACGTTGTCGGTCTCGGCCATGAAGTTGGCGTGGCTGAGGACGCAGCCCTTCGGCCGGCCGGTGGTGCCCGAGGTGTAGATGACGGTGGCCGGCGCGTCCGGGGTGACCGCCAGCCGGTGCCGCTCCACCACGTCGTCGCCGATCAGCCGGCCGGCCTCGGTCAGCTCGCCGACGCAGTCCGCGTCCAGCTGCCACAGCCGGGTCAGCAGCGGCAGCTCGTCCACGGCCGCGCCGATGGTCATCGCGTGGTCCTCGTGCTCCACGATCGCGGCCACCGCGTCCGAGTCGTGCAGCATCCAGCGCACCTGGTCGGAGGAGGACGTCGGGTACACCGGCACGGACTGGGCGCCGATCGCCCACAGCGCGAAGTCGAAGAGCGTCCACTCGTAGCGGGTGCGGGACATGATCGCGACCCGGTCGCCGAACCTGACGCCCTCCGCGAGCAGGCCCTTGGCCACCGCGACGACCTCGTCGCGGAACTGCGCCGCGGTGATCTCCAGCCAGCCGCCCCGGCCGTCCGCACGCCCCAGCACCACCTGGTCCGGGCTCTGCTCGGCGTTGCCGAAGACGGCATCCGCCAAGCCACCCGCCTGAGGCGTGGTGACCAGTGGTGGGACGGTGAACTGGCGCAAGAGGTGTGCTCCTAGGACCGCGCGGTGCGGGCCCGTAAGCTATCCGATTCCCCGGGCCGGGCGGGAGGGCCGCGACCAGGACCGCGCAAACGGGCATATGCGCTGGTCGGGCCGTACGCAGCGGGCCCGCCGGGGCTGCCGGAAGGGTCCTGGGGACGCCCCGCACACCGGTGAGGGGAGGGGATCTCCACCAAATCTGCTCCGGCCGGTCACGGTCGCTCCACCCTCTCCCGCCCCACCTGCACGTTTGTTCCCATCCGCCACGGCGTCGAACGGGTTTCCGGAACCCCGGACCCGGCTCCGTCGCGGGCCGGGAGACCGCGGAAGACAGCGCGGGAACAGAGCGGAGAGAGCGTGGCGCGATGAGCGAGAGCGCACCGCGATCCGCAAGGCCGAGGACCTGCCGGACGACGTGGGGCACCGGCCCGGCGTACCGTCCGGCACCAGCCTGTACCGGCTGCTCGCGCACCTCACGGCGGTCGAGCCGAACTGGTTCGTCCGGGCCTACGAGGGCCGCGACGTCCCCCGGTGGGACGGCGCGTCCGCGCCCGGCCCCGGCGCGACCGGCGCCCAGCTCGTCGCCGCCTACCGCGACGCCGTGGCCCGGGCCGACGCGGTGGCCGCCGCCTGCGACGACCTTTAGCGGCCGGGCGCCCGCTCGCTGCGCGAGACCGCGCCGCCGACGCTGCGCCGGGTGCTGGTCCACATGATCGAGGAGACCGGCCGGCAGGCCGGCCACGCGGACATCATCCGCGAGCCGCACGACGGGGCGGTCGGCCGCTGAGCCGCGCCGCGGGCCTCCGGCCGCGGGTCAACCCCGCAGCGCCGCCACCAGCAGCACCGCCGCCGACCAGGACGTGAAGAGCCCGTGGGCGAACAGCTCCCGGCCGCGGTCGCCCAGCCGCAGCCGGCGGGCCGGTACCCGCCCGGCCCGGGTCAGCGAGTCCAACTGCTCGACGCCGGGACCGAACCGGGTCAGCGCGGCGAGCCCCGACGGCGCCACCTCCAGCATCAGCAGGGCGGTGAGGACGGCGCTCAGGGCGGACGCGCAACGGCTCCCGGGATCGCGCGGGCGCAGTGGCGGCAGGGCAGGGCGTCAGTGTGCCGGTTCTGCCGCCAGGGCGATACGGGCCTCCCCCGCGTACACGTTCATCGAGGCGCCGCGGAGGAAGCCGACGAGGGTCAGGCCGGTCTCGGCGGCGAGGTCGACGGCGAGCGAGGACGGCGCCGACACCGCCGCGAGGACGGGGATGCCGGCCATCACGGCCTTCTGGGCGAGTTCGAAGGACGCCCGGCCGGAGACCATCAGGATCCGGTCGTCGAGGGGGAGTCGCCCGTCCCGCAGCGCCCGCCCGACGAGCTTGTCGACCGCGTTGTGCCGGCCGACGTCCTCGCGCAGGTCGAGGAGCCGGCCGCCGGCGTCGAAGAGCGCGGCGGCGTGCAGGCCGCCGGTGCGGTCGAAGACGGCCTGCCCGGCGCGCAGCCGGTCGGGGAGCGAGGCCAGCAGCTCCGGCGTCACCCGGGTGCGGGCGGGGTCGGGAGGCGCGAAGCGCGCGGTCGTCCTGACCGCGTCGAGGCTCGCCTTGCCGCACAGGCCGCACGAGGACGTGGTGTAGACGTTGCGTTCGAGGGTGATGTCGGGGACGGCGACGCCGGGCGCGAGGCGCACGTCGACGATGTTGTACGTGTTCGCGCCGTCGGCGGTGGCGCCGGCGCAGTACACGACGTTGGCGACGTCGTCGGCGGCGGCCAGCACGCCCTCGCTGACCAGGAAGCCGGTCGCCAGCGCGAAGTCGTCGCCGGGGGTGCGCATGGTGATCGCCAGCGGTCTGCCGTTGAGGCGGATCTCCAGCGGCTCCTCGGCGACCAGCGTGTCCGCGCGGTGCGAGACCGCCCCGTCCCTGATCCGCAGCACCCGGCGGCGCTCGGTGACCCGTCCCATGCCCATCAGCTCCGCATCCGCCTCGACGACCGCCCCGCGGCGGCCTCCGCCGCCGCGCGCCCCCGCCCTCCGCGGTGGGGCGCAGGTGTCCGCCACCTGGTCGTCCCCGACCCGCTGTGTGCAGCGTGTCATAGGGTGAGACCGGCAGCGCAGGCGAGCACCACGACCTCCCAGGATGGCAGAGCGAGATGAACGACCAGCCGACCGCCGAAAGGACCCTGGTGGGCGACGAGGAGGCACTGGCCAGACTCCGGGCGCTGCGCGGCAGTATCGACAATCTCGACGCGGCCCTGGTGCACCTGCTGGCCGAGCGCTTCAAGTGCACCCAGCAGGTCGGCGAGTTGAAGGCCGCGCACGACCTGCCCCCGGCGGACCCGGCCCGCGAGGCGGACCAGATCGCCCGGCTGCGCCGGCTGGCCGCCGACGCGAAGCTGGACCCGGCGTTCGCGGAGAAGTTCCTCAACTTCATCATCGGCGAGGTGGTGCGCCACCACCGGGCGATCGCCGCGAAGCAGGACGGCGCCGCCGGCTCCTGAGCGGGCCCCGCCTCCAGGCCCCCGGCCCGCGGGGCCGTACGGGTCGTCGTGCGGTACGTCCGTACGGGTCGTCCGTGCGGGCCGTACGAGTCAACCCGGGGCCGCGAGCCCGTCGGGGCGGAACTCCGGGGTGCGCCGCCGCGTTGGACCGGTCGTCCGCACGACGCACAGTGATCACCCGCCGACACGGAGCGACCCATGAGGCTCACCATCGTCGCGGCCACCGGAGGGGTGGGCCGGCACCTGCTCGACCAGGCGATCGCCGACGGCCACGACGTGACCGCGGTGGTCAGGAATCCCGCGAAGCTCGACCGCGAGGTGCGGTCGGTGACCGCAGACCTGTCCGCCCCCGACCCCGCCGCACTGCGGGCCGCCGTGCAGGACGCGGACGCGGTGCTCTCCGCGTTCGGCCCGCACGGCGTCTCCGACGCCGGGGTCACCGCCCCCGGGACCCGCGCCCTGGTCGAGGCGATGCGGGCGTCCGGCGTCCGGCGCATCGTCGCGGTGAGCGCCGCTCCGGTGTCCACCACCCCCTCGGCGGGCCGCCCGCACCCGCCGCGGCACGACCCCGGCGAGGGGCCGCTGATGCGCAGGTTCGGCACGCCGATCGGCCGCCGCGTGCTCGGCCGGGTCTTCGCCGACCTGGCGGCGATGGAGGACGTGCTCCGTGAGAGCGGCCTGGACTGGACCGTGGTCCGGCCGCCGCGCCTCACCGACAAGCCGGTCAGCGGCGCCTACCGCACGGCGCTCGGCCGCAACCTGCGCGGCGGCACCGCCGTGGCCCGCGCCGACGTCGCCCACTACATGCTCCGCGCGCTGGCCGACCCGGCCACGATCGGCCAGGCCGTCGGCATCGCCGACTAGGCGCGTCGGCGCCCGATCGGAGGCTCCGGAGCCGCCCGGAACGCAGGTGAGGAGCACGGCCAAACCTTGGTATCGTGGTTCCTGTCACCACGACCTCGCAGGTCGCGGCGGCACACCCGGTCCGGGTGGCGGAATGGCAGACGCGCTAGCTTGAGGTGCTAGTGCCCTTTATCGGGCGTGGGGGTTCAAGTCCCCCCTCGGACACATGGAGAGACGTCCACGAGGACGTCCGGTAGGACCCACGCATGGGGATCGAGCGCTTCATCGGCCTTCACCCTGCGCCTGGGCGCACCAGGCCGGCGTGCGGTCGAGGGTGCTGACGGTCCCCGGGAGCGCTGCCTCAGCCGCGGTTGCCTGACCCCGCCTCAGCCCCCCTCAGGGGGCCGACCGTCGGCGGAAGGCCGGCGCTGCCGGCCGGGAGGGAAAACCGCTGGGGGTGGCGCGCGCCGCGGAGGAGACTCGGGGGATGAGCGCGAAGATCACCCGGATCAATCCGGCGGAGCTGCACCAGACACCCGGCTACCACCACGTCACCATCGTGGAGGCGGGCCGGACCGCCCATCTGGCCGGCCAGTGCCCGCTGGACGCCGCCGGGCAGCTGGTGGGGGAGGGCGACCACGTGGCACAGGCCGGGCAGGTCGCGGCGAACGCGCTGACCGCTCTCGCGGCGGCCGGAGCCGCACCCCAGGACGTGGTGCGGTCGGTGATCTACGTGGTGAGCGACGAGCGGCCGGTGCTGGCCGCGGTGTGGGCCGCGCTGAACGCCTCCCCGCTCGGCCCGGCCTTCAGCACCGCGAGCACCCTGCTCGGCGTGGCCCAGCTCGGCTTCACCGGCCAGCTGGTGGAACTGGACCTCACCGCGGCTCTCACCGGGCCGGCCGCGTGATCGCCGAAGGTCTGTCGGCGATCGAGGTGGACGGCCGGCCGGCCACCGTCGAGGCGCTCGCCCCCGCGCTCGCCGGATACGGGCACTTCTCCGCGATGCAGGTCCGCGACGGCAGGACCCGCGGCCTGCGGTTCCACCTGGAGCGGCTGGACGGCGCGACCCGTGAGCTGTTCGGCGCGGGCCTCGACGCCGGACGGGTCCGCTCGCTGGTGCGGCACGCCCTGGCGTCGGCCGCCCAGCGCGACGGCTCGGTGCGGATCAACGTCTTCCAGCCGGTCGAGGCGCCGGGCAGCCCGGTGCGCGTGCTGGTCACGGTACGGCCGCCGGGCGGACTGCGAGCGGCGCCGTACCGGGTGCGCTCGGTGCTTTACCAGCGTCCCGCGGCGCACCTCAAGCACGTCGGGGGCTTCGGCCAGGGCTGGTTCGGCCGCCGCGTCGCCGCCGACGGGTACGACGAGGCGCTGCTGACCGGCCCGGCGGGCGAGGTCGCCGAGGGCGCCGTCACGAACGTCGGCTTCCTGGACGGCGACACCGTCGTCTGGCCGACCGCGCCCCACCTGCGCGGCATCACCCTGCAGGTGCTGGAGGAACGGCTCCACGCGGCGGGCGTACGCCAGGAACGCCGCCCCGTGACGCTCAGCGAGGCGGTGCGCTACGACGGCGCCTTCCTCACCAACTCCCGCGGCACCGCCGTGATCCGGGAGATCGACGGCACGCCGATGCCCACCGGCTCCCCGCTGCTGGCCACGATCGCGGAGGCGTACGCGTCCGCGCCGTGGGACGAGATCTGAGCCCACGCCGGCCGGGGCACGCCGACCGGCTCACCGCGGCCGCGCGTCAGCCGCGATCGGTGGCCGGACCCGAGCCCGGGCCGTACGGCGTTCCGCGAGGTCGCCGCCCCCGGGGCCGGCCGCCGACCGCGGCCACCGCGGCCGCCCCCGCCGCGCAGCCCGCGGCGAGCGCGGCCGGCAGGTCCGCGCCGGACAGCCGGGCCGCCAGCAGACCGCCGGTGAAGGCGTCGCCCGCGCCGGTCGAGTCCACCGGCCGCACCCGCGGCGACCGGGCACGGGCGACGAGGCGGCCGTCCCGGGCCGCCACCGCGCCCGCCGCGCCGAGCGTCACCACGACGGTGGTGCCCGGCAGGAGCGCGCTCAACTCCGCTGCCACGTCGACCGGTTCGGCCGCAGAGTTCGGGTCGGCCGCGGTGTCCGGGTCGGTCCCGGGGCCCGCGGCGGGGGCGCGGCCCCCGCCGCACAGCAGCGCGGCCTCCGCCGCGTTCGGCAGCAGCAGCTCCGCGCCGGCCACCGCGTCGAGGAAGCGCGCGACCCCCGAGCGCCGCAGGAATCCGGCGGAGGCCGGGTCGACGCTCACCGGGACGCCCCGCGCGCGGGCCGCCTTCTGGACGACCGCGGCGAGATCGCGGCCGGGCGCGGAGAAGTACAGGTAGCCGGAGAGATGGACGTGCCCGGTGCCGTCCAGCAGCGACTCGTCCCAGTCCTGCGGGCCGAGCCGCAGCGCCGCCCCGGAGTCCGTCACGAGCGTGCGCTCGGCGGCCGCGTCGACCAGGGCGATCACGACGGCCGTCGGCGTGTCCGGGTCGACCCGCAGCACCGGTTCCACCCCCGAGCGTTCCAGCTCCGCGCGGTGCCAGGCGGCGGCGTCCGCGCCGGCCTTCGCCAGCAGCCGGGCCCTGATCCCGCCGCTGCGCACCGCCCAGCACGCCGCGTTGGCGCCCGCCCCGCCCGGCAGCAACTCGATCTCGGCCGCGGTGTCGGTGTCGGGGGCGAGCGGTTCCCGGTGCCGGGCCACCACGTCCGTGACCACGTCGCCCACCACCAGCAGGGCGGGCCCTCTCCCGCGCACCGGGCCGGCGGCACCGGCACCGGCTCCGCCACCGGGGTCCGTGGCCCCGGGCCGGCGGGGAGCGCCGGTCACCTGGTGCGGTCCGCCCAGCCGGCGGCGATCGCGGCGGCGAGCGCGACGTTGCCGCGGACCGCCGCGAGGTTGGCCTCCAGGGAGGCGCCGTCGGTGTGCTCGGTCAGGTAGGCGAGCAGGAACGGGGTGATCGCCTGCCCGCTCACCCCCTCGCGGTCGGCAGCCGCGAGCGCCTCGGCCAGCACCCGGTCGTGCAGCCCGGGGTCGAGCTGGCGCTCGGGCGCCACCGGATTGGCGACGACCAGCGCCGACTCCTGGCCGCCGAGCGCGTCCTGCGCCGCCATCACGGCGGCGACCTCGGCGGCGGCGTGCACCGTCCAGTCCACCGGCTCGCCGGAGTCGGTGAGGTAGAACCCGGGGAAGCGGTCGGTCCGGTAGCCGATCACCCCGACGCCGAGGGTCTCCAGCCGCTGCAGCGTGGCGGGCACGTCCAGGATGGACTTCACCCCCGCGCACACCACCGTGATCCGGGTCCTGGCCAGCAGCGCCAGGTCCGCCGACTCGTCCTGGACCGAGGTCCAGCCGCGGTGCACCCCGCCCAGCCCGCCCGTGCCGAAGACCCGGATGCCGGCGCGGGCGGCGAGGAAGGCGGTGCCGGACACGGTGGTCGCCCCGCTCGCACCGGCGGCGAGCGCCGGGGCGAGGTCGCGAAAACCCAGCTTGCGCAGCTCCCGGTCCGCCGCGACGCGCTCCACCTGGTCCTTGTCCAGGCCGATCCGCGGCACGCCGTCGAGGACCGCGATCGTCGCGGGCACCGCCCCGGCGTCCCGCACGATCTGCTCCAGCTCCCTGGCGACCTTCAGGTTGCGTGGCCGGGGCAGCCCGTGGGCGATGATCGTCGACTCCAGGGCCACCACCGGGGCGCGCCGGGCGAGGGCGTCGGCGACCTCGTCCGACAGGGCGGGCGCGGACACCGCGCGGACCGATCCTTCAGTGCTCATGGCCCTTACCTGGCACGCGCGACCCGCCGCCAAACCTCGGCCCGCGCCCGCGGCCGCCGGGCCGCCCGAGGGACCGGCCGGCGGCCCCGGGCGGCGTGGGCCCCTCAGACCTCCTCCTCGCCCACCTGCCGGAGCACGCCGTCCTCGATCCGCAGCCACCGGGTGATGCCCAGCCCCCGCAGGAACGGCAGGTCGTGCCCCGCCACCACCAGCGCGCCCCGGTACGACGCCAGCGCCGTGGTGAGCCGGCGCACCGACGCCATGTCGAGGTTGTTGGTCGGCTCGTCGAGCATCAGCAGCTGCGGCGCCGGCTCCGCGAGCATCAGGGCGGCCAGGGTGGCCCGGAACCGTTCCCCGCCGGACAGCGACCCGGCGAGCCGGTCCGCCCGCGAGCCCCGGAAGAGGAAGCGGGCCAGCCGGGCCCGTACCGCGTTGTCGGTCGCGAAGGGTGCGAGGAGCGCCACGTTGCCCGCCACCGACAGGTCCGGATCGAGCACGTCGAGCCGCTGCGGCAGGAAGCGGACCGGGACGTGGACCAGGAGCGAGCCCGCGGCCGGCGCGATCTCCCCGGAGATCGTGCGCAGCAGCGTCGTCTTGCCGGCGCCGTTGCCGCCGACCAGCGCGATCCGTTCCGCGCCGCGCACCTCCAGCACCACCCGGGCGCCGTTCCGCAGCTCCAGATCGTGCAGTGTCAGGACCTCCCGGCCGGCCGGCACCGCGGTGTGCGGCAGGTCGATCCTGATCTCGTCGTCGTCCCTGACCGCGAGCACCGCCTCGTCCAGCCGCTCCCTGGCCGCCGCGAGCCGGTCGGAGTGCAGCCTGCGGTGCTTGCCCGCCGAGACCTGGGCCTGCCGCTTGCGTTCGTTCATCACGGCCCTCGGCTCGCGCTTGGTGTCGTACATCTTCTGCCCGTACCGCACCCGGCGCGCCAACTTCTCCTGCGCTTCGGCCAGTTCCCGCTTCTGCCGCTTCATGTCGGCCTCGGCTGCCCGCATCGTCCGCTCGGCCGCGTCCTGTTCGACGGCCAGCGCCTGCTCGTACGCCGTCAGGTTGCCGCCGTATCCGTGCACCTCGCCGCCGCGCAGGTCGGCGATCTGGTCGACGTGCTCCCGCAGTTCGCGGTCGTGGCTGACCACGACCAGCAGGCCGCGCCACGCCTGGACCGCCGCGTACAGGCCGCGGCGCGCGCGCAGGTCGAGGTTGTTCGTCGGCTCGTCGAGCAGCAGCACGGCCGGGCGGCGCAGCAGCAGGGCGGCCAGCCGCAGCAGCACCGCCTCGCCGCCGGAGACGTCGCCGACGGTGCGGTCGAGACCGATCCGCCGCAGGCCGAGGCCGTCGAGGGTGGCGCGGGCGCGCTCCTCCACGTCCCAGTCGTCGCCGACCGCGGCGAAGTGCTCGGCCGCCGTGTCGCCGGTCTCGATGGCGTGCAGCGCGGCGCGGGCCGCATCGATGCCGAGGGCCTGGTCGACCCGCAGCGAGGTGTCCAGCGGGACGTCCTGCGGCAGGTAGCCGATCTCGCCGGTCACCCTGGCGGAGCCGGACAGCGGTGTGAGCCGGCCCGCGATCAGCTTCAGCAGGGTGGACTTCCCGGCCCCGTTGAGCCCGATCAGGCCGGTGCGGCCGGGTGCCGCGACCCACTGGAGCTCCTCGAACACGCCGGTGCCGTCCGGCCAGGCGAAGGTGAGGCGCGAGCAGGTGAGAGAGGGGGCGGAAGGTGCGGTGGATGACATGAGGACTCCCGGTCGCTGGGCTCGGTCAGGGCGACGGATCGGGACTCCGGTGCGCGCGGGCACAGCGGCGGGCGGCGCGTGGGGATGCGAGGAGGGCCGGGAGCCGGTCGAGCGGGACCGCGCGCGGGTGACCGGCGTCCGAAGGTGCGGGGGACGCCGGCGGGTACGGCCCGCGGCGGCGGGCGGCGTACGGTCACGCGCGGATCGGGCTGGGGCGGCTGCTCGTGCCAGAGGTCGCACACACGCGCCGCGCCGGGGCGTCATCGACGACGCGCCGCGCGGGCAACGGTGACCCGGGACCTCACACGTACAACGGCCTGCTCCTGTTCTGACGGCGACGACGACCGCGGCCGACGATAGGCGCCGCCGCGGACCCCCGCAAAGCCTTTTCCCGCAGGGCACGCACCGCATACACGGCACGCACGGCGCACACGCGCACCCGGGCGCCCGGTCCCCGGGCCGCCCGCGGGAGGCGATTTGGCGTCCAGGCGAACAACCCGTAAGGTGGTGTTCACCGACGCGGGGTGGAGCAGCTCGGTAGCTCGCTGGGCTCATAACCCAGAGGTCGCAGGTTCAAATCCTGTCCCCGCTACTGATCACGAAAGCCCGGCACTGTGTGCCGGGCCTTTGTGCGTGCGCCCTGTCCCTGGTGGGCGGCGCATCTCTGCGGCGGACCTCAGCGGCGGCCGCGGGTGCGGCGGCCGGACGGGCGGGGGTCCTTCTCCACCGGCCGGTACGGCGGGACGGAGCGGCCCGGCTGGTAGTGGGCGCCCTGCCGGATGCGGCGCACCACCAGCAGCGCGTCGACGAGCGCCAGCGCGCCGATCGCGGCGACCACCGCGGCCCAGCCCGGATAGCCGGCGAGGGCGAACCCCACCGCGGCGGCAGCGCCCCACACCACCCCGCAGATGGCCAGGCCCAGCCGCAGCCGCAGCGGACTGCGGGCCTGAACGGGTTCTGATCCGGTCCTGTGCGGTGTCGGAGCCATCGCGTCATCTCCCTCCCTTCCAGCATCCTCCTTCGTGTTCCGTCCGCGAAGCCGCAGGCCCCGGCGCGAAGCCTCCCCCCCAGGCCCCCGCCCGGAGCCCCCGCCGGAAGCGCCCGCCCGAGGCCTGCGGGAAAACCACAGGCGAGGGGTCGGCCACGTCGCGTAGGGTGCCACCCCATGGCCTTGATCATCCGCGACTACTCCGCCGAGGACGCCGACGCCGTCGCGGCCCTGCTCCACGAGGTGCTGCCCTACCTGGTGACCACCCCACCCGGCGTGCACGCGCAGGTGACCGCGGCGCCCGCCCGCCAGCGGTACCGCGCCCTGCTCGCCGAGGAGGACGGCCGGCTGGTCGGGTGCGCCCGCGTCGGGCTGTTCGCCGACTCCTCCGACGCCGGCCTCGGCTTCGCCAACCTCAACGTGGTCCGCTCCGCACGCGGCCGCGGCGTCGGCAGCGCGCTGCTGGCCGCCGCCGAGGCACACCTCGCCTCGATCGGCGCCCGCACCGCCTACTGCTACGCCGAGGACGCGCCCGCCGCCCACCGCTTCGCCGCCCGCTACGGCTACCGGCGCGGCCGCTCCTCGCGGTTCCTGCGCCTGGACCTCGGCGCGGAACTGCCCGCCGTGCCCGAGCCCGCGGCCGGTACGGGCACCGTACGGCTGCTGCCCGCCGCGCACTGGACGGACGATCCCCGGCCGCTCTACGAAGCCGACCTGGAGAGCTTCCAGGACGAGCCGAGCGACGTGGCGTCGGACTCCCTCAGCTACGAGGACTGGCGCCGCATCACCTGGGACCGCCCGGAGTTCGATGCCGCGCTGACCACCGTCGCCGAGGTCGACGGCCAGGTGGCCGCCCTGGTCATCGCGCACACCGACGGCGGCGCCCGCTACTTCTCCGCCGGCACCGGCACCCGCAGGGCCTTCCGCGGCCGCGGTCTCGCCAAGGCCGCCAAGGCGCACTCGCTGCACCTGGCCCGCGCCGCCGGCTACCGCACGGCCTTCACCGGCAACGACGACGGCAACGCCCCGATGCTGGCCGTCAACCGGTGGCTCGGCTACCGGACCTGCGCGACGGAGGTGCGGTACTTCCGCGACCTCGCCGACGGTGACACCGCCGACCGCGACAGCACCGACGGCGACAGCACCGGCACGGCCGGCTCCGAGCCGGCCGTCACCGCATCGGACTGACCTCCCCGGGTCCCGGCGCGCCGGCCGGCCGCAGCGCGGCGTCCAGCACACGGGACCACTGCCGGACGACGCCCGCCCGGCGCGCCGAGTCGTCGCTCAGCAGGTTCGCCAGGCCGAGCCCGCGTGCCATGTCCAGCAGCCCCTGCACGGTCTCCCGGACGCCCGGCAGCGACTCGTCCACGCCCAGGAACTCCACCGCCAGCCGGTGCGCCTCCCGCCCGATCCGCCCCTCGAGCGCGCCGACCAGCGGGCGCAGCGCCGGCTCGTCGGCGGCCGCCACCCACAGATGCAGCGCGGCCCTGAACAGCGGCCCGGTGTGCACGGCGACCAGCAGGTCGACGACCGCGTACGTCCGGTCGGGGCCGTCGCGGGGCAGTGCGGCGGCCCGCTCGCGGACCGCGACCATCCACTGCTCCGCCACGTGCGCGATGGCGGCGGTGAACAGCTCCTCCCGGGTGCGGAAGTGGTGCTGCGCGGCGCCCCTGGACACGCCCGCGCGCGTGCACACCACCGCCACCGTGCTGCCCGACCAGCCGTGCTCGGCCAGGCAGGCGAGCGCCGCCTCCAGGATGCGCTGCCGGGTGGCCCGGCTGCGGTCCTGTTTCGGGCTGCGGGCCTGCTGGGGGCTGCGGTGCTGCCTCCCGGTCGGGTCCTGCCGGGGGCCGCCCTCCGTCACAACGCCCATGGCGGGTCCCGCCTCTCCAGCAGCGCCCTGACGCCCTGCGCGGCCTCCTGCGAGGCGAACAGCCGGGCGCTCTGCCGGGTGCGGTCCGCGGAGTCGGCGGCCAGGCGCGAGAGGAAGCGCTCGGTGGTCAGCTTCTTGGACTCCGCGAGTCCCTGCGGGGAGGACGCCCGCAGGCCGGCGAGGATGCCCTCCTCCGCCTCGGCCCGCGCGGTGACCAGGCCGAGGCGGACCGCCTCCGCGGTGTCGAACGGCTCGCCGGTCAGTATCCAGCGGGCGGCGGCCCGCTGGTCCGCCCTGGCCAGCACGGGAATCGACGCCACGGAGGGCGCGAGGCCGAGGCGCACCTCGGAGAAGGCGAAGGTGGCGGCGGCGCCGGCCACCGATATGTCGCACGCCGCGAGCAGCCCGAGACCACCGGCCCTGACGTGTCCCTCGACCCGCGCCACCACCGGCTTGGGCAGCTCGGCCAGTTGCCGCATCAGGTCCACCAGCAGCGCCGGCCCCCGGTGGACGCCGTCCGCCTTGAGGTCCGCCCCGGCGCAGAAGGTGGAGCCGGTGTGGGTGAGCAGCACCGCCCGCACCGCCTCGTCCCGCGCCGCCTCCCGCAGCGCGCCGGTCAGTTCGGCGATGAGCGCGGCGGACAGCGCGTTGCGGTTGTGGGGCGAGTCGAGGGTGAGGACGGCGATGCCCCGGTCGGTCTCCCGGCGCACCAGGGGCGCGGTGGTGGTCACGGCGGCATTACTCCTTCTCCGAAAGGGTCCGGGCGGCTGCCAGGACGGGCCCTGGGTCAGTACGACTTGGGCAGGCCGAGGGTGTGGTGCGACACGTAGTTGAGGATCATCTCGCGGCTGACCGGGGCTATCCTGCCGACCCGGGAGGCCGTCAGCAGCGACGCCAGACCGTACTCCGTGGTCAGGCCGTTGCCGCCGAGGGTGTGCACGGCCTGGTCCACGGCCTTGGCGCCCGCCTCGGCCGCGGCGTACTTGGCCATGTTGGCGGCCTCGCCCGCGCCCATGTCGTCGCCCGCGTCGTAGAGGTACGCCGCCTTCTGCATCATCAGCCGGGCGAGTTCCAGCTCGATGTGGGCCTGCGCCAGGGGGTGTGCGATCGCCTGGTGGGCGCCGATCGGCTGCTTCCAGACCTGTCGGGTGCGGGCGTACTCCACCGCGGTGTCCAGGGCGTAGCGGCCCATGCCGATGGAGAAGGCGGCGGTCATGATGCGCTCCGGGTTGAGGCCGGCGAACAGCTGGAGCAGCCCCGCGTCCTCGTCGCCGACCAGGGCCGCGGCGGGCAGCGCCACGTCGTCGAGGAAGAGCTGGAACTGCTTCTCCGGCGCGGACAGCTCCATGTCGATCCGGCGGAACTCGAAGCCCGGCGTCTCGCGCTCCACGATGAACAGGCACGGCTTCAGCTTGCCGGTGCGGGCGTCCTCGGTCCTGCCGACGATCAGGGTGGCGTCCGCGATGTCCACCCCGGAGACGAACACCTTGCGGCCGGTGAGCAGCCAGCCGCCGGTCGCCGGGTCGCGGCGCGCGGTGGTGGTGATGCGGTGCGAGTTGGAGCCCGCGTCGGGCTCGGTGATGCCGAAGGCCATCCGCAGCGATCCGTCCGCGAGGCCGGGCAGCCAGCGCTGCTTCTGCTCCTCGGTGCCGAACCGGGCGATCACCGTGCCGCAGATCGCGGGCGAGACGATGAGGAGCAGCAGCGGGCACCCCGCCGCCCCCAGCTCCTCCAGGACGAGGGCGAGTTCGGCGAGGCCGCCGCCACCGCCGCCGTACTCCTCGGGGAGGTTCACCCCCAGGTAGCCGAGCCGGCCGGCCTCCTGCCACAGCTCGTCGGTGTGCTTGCCCCCGCGGACGGTCTCGGTGAAGTAGCCGCGGCCGTACCGGCGGGCGAGGTCGCCCACCGCGGAGCGCAGCGCGCGCCGCTCCTGGGTCTCCAGCAGTGCGCTGTCGAAGGTGCTGTGGACGGTGCTCATGGCCCTGTTTCCTCCTTGACGACGGCGAGTACGGCGCCGAGTTCGACCTGGCGGCCCACCTCGGCGGTGAGGTCGGTGAGCGTCCCCGCGGCGGGCGCGGCGATCACGTGTTCCATCTTCATCGCTTCGAGCCAGAGCAGCGGCTGCCCGCGCTCCACCCGGTCGCCGGGCGCGAGTTCACCTATCCGGATGACGGTGCCGGGCATCGGCGCACGCAGCGAGCCGGGCGCCGCCCGCTCGCCCGGCTCGGTGAAGCGCGGCAGCGCGGTCAGCGCGGTGCACACGAAAGGCGAGTCGACGAACACCCGTTCGGCGTAGGCGGCGACGTCGAACGTGCGTCTCACGCCTGCCACGTCGAGCACCACGCGGTCCGGGTCGGCGCTCACCAGCGCGGTGTCCTCGAAGCCCGCCGCGGTCAGCTCGCCGCCGCGGCCGAGCCGGTAGCGGATCTCGTGGGTGCGCCCGCCCGGCTCGGCGCGGAAACGCTTCAGCTGCGGCTGGGACGGAAGGTTGCGCCACCCGCCGATCCGCACCGGCACCGGCCCCCGCGCGGTGCGGCCCGCGGCGTCCGCGAGCGCTGCCGCCAGCGCGGCCAGCCGCTCGCCGGCCGCCTCCGGGCCACTCGCGTCCGTCACCGCGACCCCGCCGGGCCCGGTCGGTGCGGGCGGCGCCGCTGCCGGCGGCCCGATCCCCAGCTGCGCCGCGTGCCGTTGCAGGAACCCCGTGTCCAGCCGCGCCGCGGCGAACTCCGGGTGGCGCAGCGCCCGCACCAGCAGGTCGCGGTTGGTGGCCGGGCCGTGCAGCCGGGTGCGGGCCAGCGCGTGCGCGAGCCGCCGCAGCGCCTCGGCGCGGGTCGGCGCCCAGGCGACCACCTTCGCCAGCATCGGGTCGTAGCGCACGCCCACCACGTCGCCGGGGGCCACGCCCGGGTCCAGCCGCAGCCCCGACTCGCGGCCGGGCAGCGGACCGAACTCCACGTCCACGCCCGGCACGTCGAACCGGTGCACGGGACCGGCCTGCGGCTGCCAGTCGCGCGCCGGATCCTCCGCGTACAGGCGCGCCTCGACCGCGTGGCCGCGGATCGCGGGCGGCCGCGGCGGCAGCGCCGCGCCCTCCGCGATCTTGAGCTGCCAGGCCACCAGGTCCAGTCCGGTGACGCACTCGGTGACCGGATGCTCCACCTGCAGCCGGGTGTTCATCTCCAGGAAGTACGGCCGGCCGTCCCGCGCGACCAGGAACTCCACCGTGCCGGCGCCCCGGTACCCGATCGAACGGGCCGCCCTCGCCGCCGCCTCGTGCAGGGTCGCCCGCACCGCGCCGGGCAGGCCGGGGGCCGGCGTCTCCTCGA
Organism: Actinacidiphila polyblastidii; assembly: GCF_036353415.1. Taxonomy (NCBI): domain Bacteria; kingdom Bacillati; phylum Actinomycetota; class Actinomycetes; order Kitasatosporales; family Streptomycetaceae; genus Actinacidiphila; species Actinacidiphila polyblastidii. The sequence continues at coordinate 20,572 of NZ_JAZEWV010000038.1, read as the reverse complement.
TCACCTTCTGGTGGCGCCGCTGGAGCGAGCAGTCCCGCTCGCCGAGCACCCACACGGTGCCGTGCGCGTCGGCCAGCACCTGCACCTCGACGTGCCGCGCGCCCTCCGCGTACGGTTCGAGGAAGACCTCGCCGTCCGCGAAGGCGCTCGCCGCCTCCGCCGCGGCCGCCGCCAACTCCGCATCGAGCGCGGCCAGTTCCCGTACCACCCGCATGCCGCGCCCGCCGCCGCCCGCGGCGGCCTTGACCAGCAGCGGCAGGTCGGCGGCCGTGACCTCGGCCGGGTCGAGCGCGCCGAACACCGGGACGCCTGCGGCGGCCATCAGCTCCTTCGCCCGGGTCTTGGAGCCCATCGCCTCGACCGCGGCGGCCGGCGGACCGATCCACACCAGCCCGGCGGCCTCGACGGCCCGCGCGAACGGCGCGCTCTCGGAGAGGAATCCGTACCCGGGGTGCACCGCGTCGGCGCCCGCGGCGAGGGCCGCGGCGACGATCAGATCGCCGCGCAGGTAGGTGTCGGCCGGCGCGTCCCCCGGCAGCCGCACCGCGGCGTCCGCGGCCCGGACGTGCGCGGCGCGGGCGTCGGGGTCGGCGTACACCGCCACGGTGGCGATGCCCAGATCGCGGCAGCTGCGGAAGACCCGGCGGGCGATCTCACCCCGGTTGGCCACCAGCACCGACCCGATCGGCCGAGGCGCGCCGGCCGCCTCCGCGTCCGCCGATGCCGGGCCGGCGGCCCGGTCGTCCACCGGGTCCGCGCCGTGCGCCGCCGGTGGGCCGGAATCCTGTCGATCATCCATCAGGTGAGTCCTCACATCCGGAAGACGCCGAAGCCGCCCCGCGCGCCCTCGACGGGCGCGCCGTGCACGGCGGAGAGGCACAGTCCCAGCACCGTGCGGGTGTCGCGCGGGTCGATCACGCCGTCGTCGTACAGTCGCCCCGACAGGAACATCGGCAGCGACTCCGCCTCGATCTGCTGCTCGACCATCGCGCGCAGCGCCGCGTCCGCCGCCTCGTCGTAGGCCTGGCCCTTGGCCAGCGCCGACTGGCGGGCCACGATCGAGAGGACTCCGGCCAGTTGGGCCGGACCCATCACCGCGGACTTGGCGCTCGGCCAGGAGAAGAGAAAGCGGGGGTCGTAGGCGCGGCCGCACATGCCGTAGTGGCCGGCGCCGTAACTCGCGCCCATCAGCACCGAGAGGTGCGGCACCCGCGAGTTGGAGACCGCGTTGATCATCATGGCGCCGTGCTTGATGATGCCGCCCTGCTCGTACTCGCGGCCCACCATGTAGCCGGTGGTGTTGTGCAGGAAGAGCAGCGGGATGTCGCGCTGGTTGGCCAGCTGGATGAACTGGGCGGCCTTCTGCGACTCCGAACTGAACAGCACGCCCTGGGCGTTGGCGAGGATGCCGACGGGATAGCCGTGCACCTCGGCCCAGCCGGTGACCAGGCTCGGCCCGTACAGCGGCTTGAACGCGTCGAACTGGGAGCCGTCGGTGACCCGCACGATCACCTCGTGCGGGTCGAACGGGGTGCGCAGGTCGCCCGGCACGATGCCGAGCAGGTCCTCCTCGTCGAACAGCGGCGGTCGCGGCTGGGGACGCGGACTCGGGCCGTGCTTGCGCCAGTTGAGCCGGGCCACCACCCGGCGCGCGGTGCGCAGCGCGTCCGGCTCGTCCAGCGCGAAGTGGTCGGCGAGCCCCGAGACGCGCGCGTGCATGTCCGCGCCGCCCAGCGACTCGTCGTCGCTGTCCTCGCCGGTGGCCATCTTGACCAGCGGCGGGCCGCCCAGGAACACCTTGGAGCGCTCCTTGACCATGACGACGTGGTCGGACATGCCCGGCACGTAGGCGCCGCCCGCGGTGGAGTTGCCGAACACCACGGCCACGGTGGGGATGCCGGCCGCCGACAGCCTGGTCAGGTCGCGGAAGAGCGCGCCGCCCGGGATGAAGATCTCCTTCTGGCTGGGCAGGTCGGCGCCGCCGGACTCCACCAGGCTCACCACCGGCAGCCGGTTGGCGAAGGCGATCTCGTTGGCCCGCAGCGCCTTCTTCAGCGTCCACGGGTTGCTCGCGCCGCCGCGCACCGTCGGGTCGTTGGCGGTCACCAGGCACTCGACGCCCTCGATCACGCCGATCCCGGTGACGAGGGAGGCCCCGGTGGTGAAGTCGCTGCCCCAGCCGGCCAGCGGGGACAGTTCCAGGAAGGGCGTGTCCTGGTCGAGCAGCAGCTCCACCCGCTCGCGGGCGGTGAGCTTGCCGCGGGCGCGGTGCCGCTCCTGGTACTTGGGGCCGCCGCCGGCCAGCGCCTCGGCGTGTGCGGCCGCCACCTCGCCGAGGCGTTCGAGCATCACGGCGCGCCGCTCGGCGAAGTCCGCGCCGCGGGTGTCCAGCGCGCTCACGCCGCGCCACCGTCCGCCGCGGAACCGCCCTCCGGCGCCCGCCCGCTGCCCGGCGGACCCGCGAACGCCTGGGCGATCGACAGCCACCGCTCGGCGTCCGCCCCCTCGGCCCGCACGGCCAGGTCGTCGCGGTGCCTGCGCTGCACCGCCAGCAGGCAGAAGTCCAGGGCGGCGCCGGACACCCGCTGTGCCGCGTCCTGCGGTCCGAAGGCCCACAGCGACCCGTCGGGCGCGGTCAGTTCGACCCGGAACTCCTCGCGGGGCGGCGTCCTGCCGTTCACCGCGAAGGCGTAGTCCCTGGCGCGCACCGCGATCCGGGCGACGTGCCGCAGCCGCATCGTGGGGGAGCGGCGGACGCCGAGGGCGTCGGCGACGTCCTGGCCGTGCGCCCAGGTCTCCATCAGCCGGCCGTTGGCCATCGCGACGGTGCTCATCGGCGGCCCGTACCAGGGGTGGCGGGCGTCGAGCAGCCCGTCGCCGAGGGCGGCCCCGAGGCCGGCCCGGCCGGTGCGCCAGCGGGTGAGCAGGGCGTCCGGCGGCACCGCGGCGCCCGCGCCGGCGCCCGCGTCGACGTACCGGTCCAGCGGGGCGTCCATGGCGGCGACCTGGCGGACGAATCCGTCCGGGTCCTGGACCGACTGCAGGGCGAGGTCGTCGGTCCAGGCGAGGTGGGCGATCTGGTGGGCGATCGTCCAGCCGGCCGCGGGGGTGGGCGTCGCCCACCGGGCGGGTTCGAGTCCGGCGACCAGACCGTCGAGGGCCTCGCCCTCGGCGCGCAGGTCGTCCAGCACGGCACGTACGGTCTGCGGATCGGGCATGCGCAACCCCTGGAAGGCGTCCGGGCGGTGGGAGGTGGCGGTGCGCACCCGAGCGTGGCAGGGCCCCAGGAAACAATCAAGCATGCATGCATGTTTCCTGCGGCCGGTTCCGGCCACGGCGGTCGCGATAGGATCCCGTACCTGATGAGTGCCACTCTCGTTGCCAAGAATCTCGCCGCAGGCCACGGCGACCGCGTGCTGTTCTCCGGGCTCGACCTGGTCGTCGCCCCCGGCGACGTGATCGGTCTGGTGGGTGTCAACGGCGCCGGGAAGTCGACCCTGCTGCGGCTGCTCGCCGGCCTCGGCGCCCCCGAGGAGGGGTCGCTGCGGCTCAGCCCGGCCGACGCCACGGTCGGGTACCTGCCGCAGGAGCCGGACCGCCAGGCCGAGTCCGTACGGGACTTCCTGGCTCGCCGCACCGGCGTGACCGCCGCGCAGGCCGCGCTGGACGAGGCCACGCAGGCGCTCGTCGAGGGGGCGCCGGGCGCCGACGACGCCTACGCCACCGGCCTGGAGCGCTGGCTCGCGCTCGGCGGGGCCGACCTGGACGAGCGCGCCGAGGAGGCGGCGGTCGCACTCGGCCTCGGGGTCGGCCTCGACCAGGACATGCGGTCGCTCTCCGGCGGCCAGGCCGCCCGCGCCGGACTGGCCTCGCTGCTGCTCAGCCGCTACGACGTCTTCCTGCTCGACGAGCCGACCAACGACCTCGACCTGGACGGCCTGGAGCGACTGGAGAAGTTCGTCTCCGAGCTGCGGGCCGGCACCGTCGTGGTCAGCCACGACCGCGAGTTCCTCACCCGTACCGTCACCACCGTCCTGGAGCTCGACCTCGCCCAGCGCTCGGTGGCCGTCTACGGCGGCGGATACGCCGCGTACCTGGAGGAGCGCGCCACCGCGCGGCGGCACGCCCGCGAGGAGTACGAGGAGTTCGCCGACACCAAGGCCGGTCTCGAGGCCCGCGCCAGGATGCAGCGCGGCTGGATGGACAAGGGCGTGCGCAACGCGATGCGCAAGGCCCCCGACCACGACAAGATCGCCCGCAAGGCGCGCAGTGAGGGCAGCGAGAAGCAGGCTGCCAAGGCCCGGCAGACCGAGCGGATGATCGAGCGCCTCGACGTGGTGGAGGAGCCGCGCAAGGAGTGGGAGCTGCGGATGGAGATCGCTCCCGCGCCCCGCTCCGGAGCGGTCGTCGCCACGCTGCGCGCCGCCACCGTGCGGCGCGGCGGCTTCGTGCTCGGCCCGGTGGACCTGCAGATCGACTGGGCGGACCGGGTCGCGATCACCGGCGCCAACGGCTCGGGCAAGTCCACCCTGCTCGGCGCGCTGCTCGGCAGGCTCGCGCTGGACGAGGGGGACGCCGCGCTCGGCCCCGGCGTCCAGGTCGGCGAGGTCGACCAGGCGCGCGAGCTGTTCCGCGGCGAGGAGCCGCTGCTGGACGCCTTCCGGGCGCCGGCGCCCGAGCTGGACCCCGCCGCGATCCGCACGCTGCTCGCCAAGTTCGGCCTCAAGGCCGACCACGTGATGCGGCCCGCGGCCACCCTGTCGCCGGGCGAGCGCACCCGCGCCGCGCTGGCGCTGCTGCAGGCGCGCGGCGTCAACCTGCTCGTGCTCGACGAGCCCACCAACCACCTCGACCTGGCCGCCATCGAGCAGCTGGAGTCGGCACTGGCCTCCTACACCGGCACGCTGCTGCTGGTCACGCACGACCGGCGGATGCTCGACGCGGTGCACACCACCCGCCGGATCGAGGTCGCGGAGGGCCTGGTCCGCGAACGCTGACCTGCGGCGCCGCCGTCGCGTGCCGCCGCCGGCGCGCGCCCGCATCCGGAGGGAACCGCCCGGATGCCTCCCGCGTCCCATCCATGACCGGCCGCTCCTGACCAGAGTGGCCAGGGTGAACCATGGTGAAGGGAGCGGCGATGCGTGCGCGGGGAGCACGAAGCGCGGGAGAGCGGTCCGGCGGCGGCGCGTCCGCCCTGGCCGGCGCGGTGGCGGCGGTGGCGGCCGCGGTGCTGCTGGCTGGCTGCGGCAGCGCCGACGGGGTCCGGGTGGGGAAACCGGACCCGGGCCCGACCACGTCGTCGCCCGACTGCGGTGACGTGGTGGTGGTGCCGCAGGGCGGCGCGAGCACCCGTGACGTGTGCCTGAGCGTGGGCAGCACGCTGCGCCTGCAGCTCGCCGGGGGCGACCGGCCGCCGACCGAGAAGGGCGCCGCGCTCACCGAGGTGTCACCCGGGGTCTATCGCGGCGCGCGGGCGGGAAGTGCCGAGCTGAGCGGCTTCCGGCACGTCTGCCCGAGCGCGAAGCCCGGCACGGCGTCCTGTCACGCCATCGCCGGGTGGAAGGTCACCGTCGACGTGCGGTGACCGGCACACGGATGGACCCGGACCGGCAGTGGGGGCCGGGCCGGGTCCATCGTGCAGGGAGCGGGGCTGCGTCAGGCGGGGAGCCGCGCTCCGTCGTGCGGTGGGGGTGTGGTGCCGTGGAGCGTCAGCTGACGTTGACCGCCGTGTCGTCGATGACGAAGGAGGTCTGCAGGCTGGAGTCCTCGGTGCCGGTGAACTTCAGGGTGACCGTCTGGCCGGCGTAGGAGGAGAGGTTGATGGACTTCTGCGCGTACCCGGTGGCCTTGTTCAGGTTGGAGTAGGTGGCCAGGGTGGTGGTGCCGGCCGCGACGGTGAGCTTGTCGTACGCGGTCGTGGTGGTGGTCTCCGCGGTGTCGATGTGCAGGTAGAAGGTGAAGGTCGCGGAGGTGCAGGCGGCCGGGACGGTCACCGACTGGGACAGGGTGTCGGTGTGGGTGGTGCCGTACCCGTTCAGCCAGGCCTTCCAGCTGCCGCTGTGGGCGGCCTCACCGGTGCTGTTGTCGATGACGCCGCTGCTCGCCGTCCAGGGCGAGGCGGTGCCGGTCTCGAAGCCGGGGTTGCCCAGCAGCTGCGCCGCGGTGCAGCCGCCGCCCCCGCTGCTGGTGACCGTCCAGGTGAAGGACGCGGAACCCGTCGCGTTGGTGGTGTCCTTGGCGGTGACCGTGACGCTGGAGGTGCCCGCGGTGGTCGGGGTGCCCGAGATCAGGCCGCTGGAGGCGTTGATCGACAGGCCGGCCGGCAGGCCGGTCGCGCTGTAGGTGAGGGTCTGGCCGGAGGCCGAGTCGGTGGCGTGGACCTGCAGGCTCACCGCGGTGCCGACCTGGGTGGACTGGTTGCCGGGGCTGGTGACGGTGACGGTGTTGCCGCCGGTCGAGCCGCCGCCCGCGAAGGCGGTGGTGCCGTTCGGCGTGCCGAGGCCGGTCGGGCCGTCGTAGCCGGCCTTGGCGGTGCACAGGTAGCTGCTGCCGCAGGAGCCGTTGGCGCCGCTGGTCACGTCGTTGAGGTTGCCGGTGTGGGCGTAGGGGTACGAGGCCGGGACGGTGTTCGCGGCCGGGGTGCCGGCCAGCGCGTAGACCGAGGCGATGATTGGCGACGAGGCGCTGGTGCCGCCGTAGACCTGCCAGCCGCTGGCGCCGTAGGAGTCGTAGACGGCCAGGCCGGTGTTGGGGTCGGCGACCGCGGAGACGTCGGCGATGGTGCGCTTGGAGCAGCCGGTGTCGGTCTGCCAGGTGGGCTTGGCGTCGTAGGCGGAGCAGCCCGAGCCGGCGCCTTCGCCGCCGGCGCTGGTGCCCCAGACCGACTCGCTCCAGCCGCGGGTGTTGCTGGCGCGGCTGAGCGAGGTGCCGCCGACCGCGGTGACGTACTTCGAGGCCGCCGGGTACTCGGCTCCGTAGCCCTCGTCACCGGAGGAGACGGTGATGGCGACGCCGGGGTGGTTGAAGTACTGCGAGTCCGACGTGGTGTCCGAGGAGTCCTCGCTGCCGCCGTAGCTGTTGGAGACGTACTTCGCGCCCAGCGTCACCGCGCGGTTCACCGCGGTGCCCAGGTCGTCCATGTTCGCCGAGGTCGCCTCGACCAGCAGGATGTGGCACTGCGGGCAGACGGCGCTGACCATGTCGAGGTCGAGCGATATCTCGCCCGCCCAGCCGGAGTCGGCCGTCGGGTAGCTGGTGCCGCCGTTCTGGTCGACCTTCTTGAAGCAGCCGTTGGCCGTGGTGCAGGACGGCAGGCCGTACTGGGTGCGGTAGGTGCCGAGGTCCTTCTCGGCGTTGGGGTCGTCCTGCGCGTCCACGATGGCGACGGTGGCGCCGGCGCCCGCGGCGGCCGGCAGCGCGTAGGCGCTCTGCAGGTCGGTGGGGCCGTAGCCGGACGGGGTCGCGTTCGGGGTGATGCCCAGGTGGTGCATGACGTCGGTGCGGGCCAGCGACAGGCACGCCGCCTGGCCTTCGCCCGGGGTGGCGCACAGGTGCTGCGCGTGGCCGGCGGTAGCGCCGGTGGCGCCGGTGGCCGAGACGCTGCCCTGGGGGGCCGCGGCGGCGACGGACGGGGCGGCGGCGGCGACCAGGCCGCCGGTGACCAGGGCTCCGGTGGCGACCAGCGCGAGGGTGGCGCGCCGAACCGCTCGTCTGACCCGGCCGGGACTTGTCGACTGCAATGAACTGCCCTCCATGGGGGGATCGGCTCCCGAGGGCGTCCGCCGATGGGTGGATATGTCAAGGTCATGACAATCGATCATCGAGCGGCTTCGCCTGGGACTTCGTGTGGCGCACGTTCACTGGTGATCTGGCTGACGACCGCAGCCAACTACTGCTCACTGTCACCACGTTGAGTGGTGGCCGAGGTTGAACGTAGTGACACTCGCTTCAAGGGACTACCGGGCAATGGCAAAGGATTCCCCTCGACTTGACCCGGCGGACCCCCCTCCGCGCTTCCGCCGAACGATCTCCGCCGTATACCTTGTGGCGCCATGGACACGGAGGAAGGACCGGTCAACGACCTGGTCGCACTGGGCCTCGCACGCTATGAGGCCCGCGTCTACCTGGCCCTCGTGCGACGCGAGTCGTACACCGCCGCGGAGGTCGCCCGCGAGGCGGACGTCCCCAGGCAGCGGGTGTACGACGTGCTCGACGCCCTGGTCAGAAGGCGGCTGGCGACCGCTCATCCCGGGCGGGTCGCGACCTTCTCCGCGGTCGCCCCCGAACTCGCGGTGGCCCGGCTGATGGCCCTGCAGCGCGAGGCCCTGGAGCGCCTGGACCGGGTCTCCTCCGCGCTGACCACCGCGCTCGTCCCGGTCTGGGCGGACGGCCGCTCGCACACCGTGCCGCTGGACTACGTCGAGATCCTGCGCGACCCCAAGTCCATCGCCGAGGCGTTCACCGACATCCAGAACCAGGCCAGGCACGAACTGCTGAGCTTCTCCAAACCGCCCTTCGTCGCCCCCGCGCTGAACACCCCGGGCATCAAGGCGGTACGCCGGCTGCGCCGGGCCGGCGGCTCGGTCCGGGCGATCTACACCCACGAGGCGCTCTCCGACCCCGAGACGCTGGAGAACGTCCGGCGCTCCACCGCCGCCGGCGAGGAGTGCAGGTTCGCCGCGCACCTGCCGCTCAAGCTGGTGGTCGCCGATGCGTCGCTCGTGCTGTGCGACATGCCCGACCCGGTCGCAGGGACCGGCTCCACCACCGCGCTCTACATCGAGCACCCGGCGCTGGCGGCCTGCCTGCGGATGGCCTTCCTGACCGTGTGGGAGAGCGCGCAGACCGCGCCGGACGAGCCGGACGAGTGAGGCCGCCGAGCGCCTGACCGGGGCGCTTGCCGATCCGCCACCCCGTTTCCGCCCCGCGCCGATCACCGGGTCGGCGCGGTCCCGGGAGTTAGAGTGACCGCGTGGCCGTGTTCCTGCTCGGAGTCGGTGCCGCGTGCTGCCTCGGCCTGGGCTTCGTGCTGCAGCAGCGCGCGGCCGCCCGCGCGCCGCTGTCGGACTTCCTGACCTTCCGGCTGCTGCTCGACCTGATCCACATGCCGGACTGGCTGCTCGGCCTGGGGCTCCAGGTCGCCGGCCAGGTCCTGGGCGCGGTCGCGCTCACCTACGGCGAGGTCTCGCTCGTCGAGCCGCTCACCGCGACCAACCTGCTCTTCGCGATGGCCCTGTCCCGCTGGCTCACCCGGCAGCCGCTGGGCTGGGTCGGCTGGACGGGCGTCGCGCTGCTCGCCCTCGGCGTCACCGCCTTCATCGTGGCCGGCCGCCCGCACGGCGGCGGCACCCCCGCCGGGGCACTGCGGCACTGGCTGGTCGTCGGCATCGTCGCCGGGCTCGCGCTGCTCGTCACCGTCATCTCCCGGCACCTCCAGCCGTCCGCCCAGGCCGCGCTGCTCGCCCTGGCGGCGGGCCTGCTCTACGGGCTCCAGGACGGGCTCACCCGGGTCTGCGGCCAGTTCGTCCGCGACGACGGCGTGGCCGGCCTGCTCACGCACTGGCAGCCGTACGCGATCGTGGTCATCGGGCTGAGCGGCATCCTGTTGGTGCAGAGCGCCTTCGAGATGGCGCCGCTGCGGATGTCGCTGCCCTCGCTGACCGCGGCCCAGCCGCTCGCCGGGATCGCGTGCGGCGTCGGCTTCCTCGGCGACCAGCTGCGCCTCAGCGCCGGGGCGCTGGCCTGGGAGGCGGCCGGGCTGGCGGCGATCGTCGTCGGCGTCATCCTGCTCGGCCGCCACCCCGCGATGCCGCCGGGCGTCACCCCGGAGCGGTCCGTCGGCGCGACCCGCGTCATCTGACCGGAACACCGCCGACACGTGCGGCCGCGTCACGGCGTCCAGGTGAAGCGCGGGGAGCGGCGGGCCAGGAAGGCGGCGGCGCCCTCCGCGGTGTCGCCGGAGGTGCGGGCCTGCGCGGCCCAGTACGCGGTGCGGTCCGCGGCGGCGGGCCCGGCGGCGAACTCCTTGGCGGCCGCCTGGCTGAGCTGCGACCGGCTCCGCAGCACGCCCGCGAACGCGCGCACCCGTGGACCGAGCCGGTCGGCCGGCAGCACCTCGTCGACCAGGCCGGTGCGCAGCGCGCGCTCCTCGTCGATCAGCTCCGCGGAGTACAGCAGGTACTTCGCGGTGGACGGCCCGGCCAGCTCGACCAGCCGGCGGGTCGAGGACGCCGGGTAGACGATGCCGAGCCGCGCCGGGGTCACCCCGAAGGTGGCGCCCCGCGCGGCGAACCGCAGGTCGCAGGCGACCGCCAGCTGGCAGCCGCCGCCGACGCAGAATCCGCGCACCTCGGCGATCGTCGGCTTGGGGAACGCGGCGAGCGCCTCCTCCGCGTCCACCGCCGCCTGCTGGGTGGCCGGCGAACCGCCGGACGCGGTGAAGTCGCCGATGTCCGCCCCGGCGCAGAAGGTGTCGCCGGCGCCGGTGAGGACCAGCACCCGCACCGCGGGGTCGGTGGCCAGCGAGTCCAGCAGCTCCGGCAGCGCACGCCACATCGCCAGCGTCATCGCGTTGCGCCGGTCAGGATTGCTGATGGTGACGGTCGCGGTACCGTCCTGGGCGCTCACCAGCAGGCCGGGCGAGGGCGCGGACATACGGGACTCCTCGGGAGGCGGGTGCGGACCGGCGCACGCGATCCTATCCAAGCCGCCCCCTGCCGGAATCGGTCGCAGCAGTGCCACAATCGGTCCCGACCGGTCAATAGCCGCTGAAAGGTGCGGACTTACGGTTTCCTGCACGTGCAACTGCAGGGGTCACGGACACTCGAACCGTGAGGCGGAGCTGCCGGCGGCACCGGCGGTCCGCGCGGGCACGTCACGCGAAAGCGATGGTGGGTGCGGTCATGGAGGTGCGCGGGAGCGTCCCGCCGGGTCAGGTTCCGGTCCCGAGACCGTACGAGGGAGTCTGGCGCTTCACCGCCCCGGCCCTCGAGTCCTCCGTCCCGCAGGTACGCCACGGCGTGCGCGCCCTCGTCCGCGACCAGGGCGTCCCGGTCGACGAGGACACCCTGTACGGGCTGCTGCTGATCGTCTCCGAGCTGGTCACCAACGCGGTCAAGCACGCCGCGGTGCTCTCGCCCCAGCTGGCGGTGGAGGTCGCCGTCGGCGCCGAGTGGATCAGGGTCGCCGTCGAGGACGACCACCCGTACCGGCCGAAGGCGCTGGAGACCGACCACGGCCGCACCGGGGGCCGCGGCCTGCTGCTGGTCAAGTCGATCACCGGCGAGGCGGGCGGCTCCTGCGACGTCGCGCAGACGCCCGGCGGCGGCAAGGTGATCTGGGCGGCGCTGCCGCTCTTCCCGACCGTGCACTGACCGCCGTGCGCTGACCGCCGGTGCAGCACGCCCGAGCAGCACCCCCCAGCACAGCGGCCCCCCGCGCCGGCCTCACCAGCCGGCGGCTGCGCCGGTGACCTCGCGGACCGTCGGGAGCGCCGCGTCCAGCACGGTCTGGAACCACGCGGAGAACGGCCCGTCCTCGCGCAACCGCGCCAGCTGCTCGGGGGTCGTGAACGCCGTGTCCTCGATTTCATCCGGATCGGGGACGAGCGCGCCGCCCACAAGTCCCACGAACAGGTGGTTGTACTCCTGCTCGACGAGCCCGGACGCCGGGTCGGGGTGGTTGTAGCGGACCGTGCCGGCCTCGCGCATCAGCACCGGCGCGACGCCCAGCTCCTCGGCGGTGCGCCGTGCCGCGGCGACGAACGGTGCCTCGCCGGGGTAGGGGTGGCCGCAACAGGTGTTCGACCACACGCCGGGGGAGTGGTACTTGCCGAGCGCGCGGCGCTGGAGCAGCAGCCGGCCCTGCTCGTCGAAGAGGAAGACGGAGAACGCGCGGTGCAGCCGTCCCGGCGCCAGGTGCGCCGACAGCTTCTCCGCCGTGCCGATCGTGACGCCGCTCTCGTCGACCAGTTCGAGCATGATCGGATCGGCCACCCCGTTGGGGGAGGGCGGGGCGGCGGGGGAGGAGCCCGGTCGGCCGGTGGCAGGACTGGTCGGCATATCCATCCTTCGGTTCGACGACAAGGCCCTAGTCTGCCTCACCGGTCGGCGCTCAATGGCACAGCCGCGCCTCGTGCTCGGCGTGGCCCACCGGCTCCAGCTGGAAGGTGCAGTGCTCCACGTCGAAGTGCGCGCCCAGGCAGCCCTGCAGGTCGTGCAGCATCTTCTCGTAGCCGACCGCCTCCAGCACGTCCTGGCTGACCACCACGTGCGCGGAGAGCACCGGCAGGCCCGAGGTGATCGTCCAGGCGTGCAGGTCGTGCAGGCCCTCGACGCCCGGCAGCCCTTCGATGTGCCGCCGCACCTGCGCCATGTCGACGTTCTTCGGCGCGGCCTCCAGCAGCACGTCCACCGCCTCGCGCAGCAGCTGCCAGGTGCGCGGCACGATCAGCACGCCGATCAGCAGCGAGGCGACCGCGTCGGCCTGCCGCCAGCCGGTGGTGAGGTAGGCGACCGCGGCCACCACCACGGCCAGCGAGCCGAAGGCGTCCGCCATCACCTCCAGGAACGCGCCGCGCACGTTCAGGCTCTCCGCCTGGCCGCGCAGCAGCACCAGCAGTGAGACGGAGTTGGCCACCACGCCGATCAGGCCGAAGACCACGGTCAGGCCGCCGTCGATGCCGTGCGGGGTGATCAGCCGGCGCACGCCCTCGTAGAAGATGAAGGCGCCGACACCGAAGAGCAGCACCGCGTTGAGCACCGCCGCCAGGATCTCGGCGCGCGCGTAGCCGAAGGTGCGGCGCTCGCTGGCCGGGCGGGCGGCCACGTGGATGGCGACCAGCGCCATGGCCAGGCCGGCCGCGTCGGTGGCCATGTGCCCGGCGTCGGCGAGCAGCGCGAGCGAGCCGGTGACCGCGCTGCCGACCACCTCGGTGGTGAGCACCAGCACGGTGATGCCCAGCGCGATCCGCAGCCGGCCGCGGTACGCCGCCCCGGCGGTGCCGCCGGGCCCGGGGCCGTGCTGGTGGCCGTGGCCGTGGCTGTGTCCTGCCCCCATGGGACGCGGCCCCCTTCCGAAGTGCGGTGCTCGTGCTGCGCGGGCCAGTCAACACCGGTCACGCACCGTGGACAAGCCGGTACTGGAGACCGTTGTCATCTGCGGTGACCTGCGGTGATGAGGCGCGCCCAGCGGGTGGCCGGCATGCCGTCGGCCCCACCCGGACGGAGCAGCGGCAGGCCGGTTGTCGAGCGCGCCCGGGATCGAGGATGATGATCACACCGAAGGCGCCAAGTCCAGGCGAACGGGCAGTGAACGCCCGCCGTCCGCGATCCGATAGCCTCGCCGGTGCCCGGCCCGGCCCCGCCACTTTCCGGCGGCCCCGCGGGCACGCCTCCGCACGCTTCCAGGGAGTGGGTTCCTCTGCCGACCGCAATCCTCACCGGCCCGCCCGTCGCCGGCACGCCGTCGCCGCTCGCCGACGACCTGCGGGCGCTGGGGTTCTCGGCCGTGCCCGCGGCCACGCCCGCGCAGGCCGCCGCGCGCCTGGCCGAGCTGCCCGCCGGCGAGCGCGTCGCGCTGGTCGACTCCCGCTTCCTCGGCCACCGCCACTCGCTGCGCCTGGCGCTGACCGACCCCCGTTTCGACTCCGCCGCGGTGCCCGGCGCGCTCGGCGTGCAGCCCGCCGCCCGCCCGGCGCTCGCCACCGCCCTGGCCGCGCTCGCCGCGGGCCCCGGCGCGGCCGCGTCCGGCGCCGCGGGCGCGGGCGCCGGGACCACCCGCGCCGCGGGCTCCACCGCCCAGGCGCGCACGGCGCTGGCCGAGCCCGGCGCGCGCACCGCGGAGGAAGGCGCGCGGGACCCGTCCGTGGACACCGACACGGACGCGGACACGGCCTGGTCCGCGGCCCGCCCCGACGTGCTGCCCGACGTGCTCGCCGGCGTCCTCGACCGCGAGGGGCGGCTGCACCGCGTCGACCTCGGCGTGCTCGTCGCCGCCGTCCCCGAGGACGAGGCCGGGCGCGCGGCGGCGGTGCGGGAGACCGGCGGCGTCGACGAGGAGGCGGTACGGCTGCGCAGCGCCGTCAAGGCGCGCGACGGCTTCTTCACCACCCACTGCGTCAGCCCCTACTCGCGCTACCTCGCGCGCTGGTGCGCCCGCCGCGGGATGACCCCGAACCAGGTGACCACCGCCTCGCTGCTGGTCGCGCTGATCGCGGCCGGCTGCGCGGCCACCGGCACCCGCGGCGGCTTCGTCGCGGCCGGCGTGCTGCTGCTCGCCTCCTTCGTGCTGGACTGCACCGACGGCCAGCTCGCCCGCTACTCGCTGCAGTACTCGACGCTCGGCGCCTGGCTCGACGCGACCTTCGACCGGGCCAAGGAGTACGCCTACTACGCCGGGCTGGCGCTCGGCGCGGCCCGCGGCGGCGACGACGTGTGGGCGCTGGCGCTCGGCGCGATGGTGCTGCAGACCTGCCGGCACGTCGTGGACTTCGCCTTCAACGAGGCCAACCACGACGCCACCGCGAACACCAGCCCCACCGCGGCGCTGTCCGGCCGGCTGGACAGCGTCGGCTGGACGGTGTGGGTGCGCCGGATGATCGTGCTGCCGATCGGCGAGCGCTGGGCGATGATCGCGGTGCTCACCGCGGTCACCACGCCGCGGATCACCCTCGTCGTGCTGCTGGTCGGCTGCGCCCTGGCCGCCTGCTACACCACCGCCGGCCGGGTGCTGCGCTCCCTCACCCGCACGGCGCGCCGGACCGACCGGGCGGCGCAGGCACTCGCCGACCTCGCCGACAGCGGGCCGCTGGCCGAGGCGGTGGCCCGCCTCGCCCGGCCGGTGGCCGTGCGGCTGCCGGCCTTCGCCCCGCCGGCGATCGCGCTGGCCGGTGCGGGCCTGCTGGCCGCGACCGCGGCGCTGGCCCCGGCCGGCAGCTGGTGGGTGGTCGCCGCGGCGGCCGTCTACGTGCTGACCTCGGGTGTGGCGGTCGCCCGGCCGCTGAAGGGCGCGCTGGACTGGCTGGTCCCGCCGCTGTTCCGGGCGGGCGAGTACGGAACCGTGCTGGCGCTCGCCGCCGTCTCACAGGTGAACGGGGCGTTGCCCGCCGCTTTCGGGCTGGTGGCCGCCGTCGCCTACCATCACTACGACACGGTGTACCGCATCCGCGGCGGCACCGGGGCGCCGCCGCGGGCCCTGGTGCGGGCAGCGGGCGGGCACGAGGGACGGGCGCTGCTGGTGGCCGTCCTCGCGGCCGCTCTCGCGCACCACACAGGACTCGTGACCGCTCTCACGGCGCTCGCCGCCGTACTCGCAGTCCTGGTCCTCGTCGAGAGCATCCGCTTCTGGGTGCGCGCTCATCTGGACGGCGCCCCCGCTGTACACGACGAATCAGGAGAACCCGCATGATCGGCCTCGTGCTGGCGGCCGGCGCCGGACGGCGTCTGCGTCCCTACACCGACACCCTGCCCAAGGCGCTGGTGCCGGTCGGACCGGAGGGCGCCGAGGAGAGCATCACGGTGCTGGACCTCACCCTCGGCAACTTCGCCGAGATCGGCCTGACCGAGGTCGCCGTCGTCGTCGGGTACCGCAAGGAGGCGGTCTACGCGCGCAAGGCCGCGCTGGAGGCCAAGTACGGCGTCACCCTCACCCTGATCGACAACGACAAGGCCGAGGAGTGGAACAACGCGTACTCCCTGTGGTGCGCGCGTGACGCCCTGCGGCACAGCGTGATCCTGGCCAACGGCGACACGGTGCACCCGGTGTCGGTGGAGCGGACGCTGCTGGCCGCCCGCGGCGAGGGCCGGAAGATCATCCTCGCGCTGGACACCGCCAAGAAGCTCGCCGACGAGGAGATGAAGGTCGTCGCCGAGCCCGGCAGCGGAGTGCGCCGGATCACCAAGCTGATGGACCCGGCCGAGGCCACCGGCGAGTACATCGGCGTCACCCTCATCGAGGGCGACGCGGCCGCCGAGCTGGCCGACGCGCTGAAGACCACCTTCGAGCGCGACCCCGACCTGTACTACGAGGACGGCTACCAGGAGCTGATCGACCGCGGCTTCACCATCGACGTCGCGCCGATCGGCGAGGTCTCCTGGGTCGAGATCGACAACCACGAGGACCTCGCCAGGGGCCGGGAGATCGCATGCCGGTACTGACCCGGCTGATCCCCTCGCCGGTCGTCGTCGACATCAACGGCGGGGCCCTCGCCGACCTCGCCAAGCTCCTCGCCGACCAGCGGATCTCCACGTCGGGCAAGCTCGCCTTCGCGATCAGCGAGGGCTCCGGCGCCAAGCTGCGCGACCGGCTCGCGCCCGAGCTGCCGGGCGCCGACTGGTACCCGGTGCAGGGCGGCAGCATCGACGCCGCCGTCAAGCTCGCCGACGCCATGCGCGGCAAGCGCTACGACGCGGTGGTCGGCCTGGGCGGCGGCAAGATCATCGACGTGGCCAAGTACGCCGCGGCGCGGGTCGGCCTGCCGATGGTCGCGGTCGCCACCAACCTCTCGCACGACGGCCTGTGCTCGCCGGTGTCCACGCTCGACAACGACAACGGCCGCGGCTCGTATGGCGTGCCGACGCCGATCGCGATGGTCATCGACCTGGACGTGATCCGGGAGGCGCCGGCCCGCTACGTCAGGGCCGGCATCGGCGACGCGCTCTCCAACATCTCGGCGATCGCCGACTGGGAGCTGGCGCACCGCGAGAACGGCGAGTCCATCGACGGCCTGGCCGCGGCGATGGCGCGCAGCGCCGGCGAGGCGGTGCTGCGCCACCCCGGCGGCATCGGCGACGACGCCTTCCTCACCACCCTCGCCGAGGGCCTGGTGCTCTCCGGCATCGCCATGTCGATCAGCGGTGACACCCGGCCCTCCTCCGGGGCCTGCCACGAGATCAGCCACGCCTTCGACCTGCTCTTCCCGCAGCGGGCCGCGGCGCACGGCGAGCAGTGCGGCCTGGGCGCGGCCTTCGCGATGCACCTGCGCGGCGCCTACGAGGAGTCCGGGAACATCGCCGAGACGCTGCGCCGCCACGGCCTGCCGGTGCTGCCGGAGGAGATCGGCTTCACCACACCGGAGTTCGTCGAGGCGGTGCGCTACGCCCCGCAGACCCGCCCCGGGCGCTTCACGATCCTGGAACACCTGGATCTGTCCGACACCGACATCAGGGACGCATACGCCGACTATGCCAAAGCCATCAGTAGCTGAACTGCGCCCGGTCGTTCACCCCCCGGGCGTGAAGGACAGGCGCAGCGGCGAGCACTGGGCCGGCCGGCTCTACATGCGCGAACTCTCGCTGCGCATAGACCGGCATCTGGTACTCACCTCGATCACGCCCAACCAGTTGACGTACCTGATGACCTTCTTCGGCGTGCTGGCCGCCCCGGCCCTGCTGGTGCCGGGGATCGCGGGCGCGGTGCTCGGCCTGGTCATGGTCCAGCTGTACCTGCTGCTCGACTGCGTCGACGGCGAGGTCGCCCGCTGGAAGCAGCAGTTCTCCCTCGGCGGCGTCTACCTCGACCGGGTCGGCGCGTACCTGTGCGACGCGGCGGTGCTGGTCGGCGTGGGGCTGCGCGCCGCCGACCTGTGGGGCTCGGGCCGGATCGACTGGCTCTGGGCGTTCCTGGGCACGCTGGCCGCGCTCGGCGCGATCCTGATCAAGGCGGAGACCGACCTCGTCGGCGTGGCACGCCACCAGGCCGGCCTCGCCCCGGTCAAGGAGGCCGCCTCCGAGCCGCGCTCCTCCGGTGTGGCGCTGGCCCGCAGGGCCGCCGCGGCGCTGAAGTTCCACCGGCTGGTGCTCGGCGTCGAGGCGTCGCTGCTCATCGTGGTGCTCGCGATCGTCGACCAGATCCGCGGCGACCTGTTCTTCACCCGGCTCGGCGTGGCGGTGCTGGCCGCGATCGCCCTGCTGCAGACCCTGCTGCACCTGGTGTCCGTGCTCGCCTCCAGCAGGCTGAAATGAGCGGCCCGGCGGCGCCGCTGCGGCTCGGCGCGGTGATCATCACCATGGGAAACCGGCCGGCCGAACTGCAGGACCTGCTGGACTCGGTGGCCAAGCAGCAGGGCCCGGCGATCGAGGTGGCGGTGGTCGGCAACGGCTCGCCGCTGCCGCCGCTGCCGCCGGGACTGCGCACCGCGGAGCTGCCGGAGAACCTCGGCATCCCCGGCGGCCGCAACGTCGGCATCGAGCTGTTCGGCCCGGCCGGCCGCGACGTCGACGTGCTGCTCTTCCTCGACGACGACGGCCTGCTGCCCTCCGACGACACCGGTGAGCTGGTGCGGGCCGCGTTCGCCGCCGACCCGCGGCTGGGCATCGTCAGCTTCCGGATCGCCGACCCGGAGACCGGCGTCACCCAGCGCCGCCACGTCCCCCGGCTGCGCGCCGCCGACCCGATGCGCGACTCCCGGGTGACCACCTTCCTCGGCGGCGCCTGCGCGGTCCGCTCGGAGGTGGTCGGCCAGGTCGGCGCGCTGCCCGCGGAGTTCTTCTACGCGCACGAGGAGACGGATCTGGCCTGGCGTGCCCTTGACGCCGGCTGGATGATCGACTACCGCTCCGATCTCGTACTGCACCATCCGGCCACCTCCCCGGCCCGGCACGCGGTCTACCACCGGCTGGTGGCCCGCAACCGGGTGTGGCTGGCCCGCCGGAACCTGCCCTGGCTGCTGGTCCCGGTGTATCTCGGCGTATGGTTCGCGCTGACCGTGCTGCGGCGGCCGTCGCGGCAGGCGCTGCGCGCGTGGCTCGGCGGCTTCCGCGAGGGCTGGACCACGTCGTGCGGCGAACGCAGACCCATGAAGTGGCGGACGGTCTGGCGGTTGACCCGACTAGGCCGACCCCCGATCATCTGACAAGCTCGGACCTGAGAGCATCAGGCGCAGCCGGGATCCCCTGCACCCGGCGCGCGCACCTTGAGGACGAAAGTGTCAACTGTGAGCGAGACAACGCACGATGGTGCGGTCGCCGTCGGCGCCCCCCCGGCGCCCTCGGCCGATGACGGCCTCAGCCCCGCCCAGCTTGCCGCCAAGTACGGGCTGTCGGTCAGTGGCGCCCGGCCCGGACTGGCGGACTACACCCGGCAGCTGTGGGGCCGCCGACATTTCATCAACGAGTTCGCCAAGGCACGCACCCAGGCCCAGTACACCCAGGCCCGCCTCGGCCAGCTCTGGCAGGTCATGACACCGCTGCTCAACGCGGCCGTCTACTACCTGATCTTCGGCCTGCTCATCGGTACCAGCAAGGGCATCGACAACTTCATCGCCTTCCTGGTCACCGGCATCTTCATCTTCACCTTCACCCAGTCCTCGGTGCTCAGCGGCGTCCGGGCCGTCTCCGGCAACCTGGGACTGATCAGAGCCCTGCACTTCCCCCGGGCGTCGATGCCGATCGCCTTCACGCTGATGCAGCTCCAGCAGCTGCTGATGTCGATGTTCGTGCTCGTCGCGATCGTCCTGATGACCGGCGAGGTGCCGGACGCGTCCTGGCTGCTGATGATCCCCGCGCTGATCACCCAGTGGGTCTTCAACACCGGGCTGGCGATGATCGTGGCCCGGCTCGGCAGCAAGATGACGGACCTGGCGCAGCTGATGCCGTTCATCCTGCGGACCTGGATGTACATGTCGGGCGTGATGTACAGCATCACCAACCTGACCAACAACGCCCCGCACTTCGTACGGATCCTGCTGGACATCAACCCGGCGGCGGTCTACATCGACTTGATGCGCTTCGCGCTGATCGACAGCGTCACCAGCTCGCAGATGCCGCCGCACGTGTGGGCCAGCGCGGTGGGCTGGGCGGTGCTCGTCGGGGTCGGCGGCTACATCTACTTCTGGAAGGCTGAAGAGCAGTATGGCCGTGGCTGAGCAGCAGACCATCGAGCGGACTCCGGCCGCCGGGACGCGGGTGCCCACCGTCATCGTGGACGACGTGCACATCGTGTACACGGTGTACGGCGCCGGCACCGGCAAGGGCAGCGCCACCGCGGCGCTGTCCCGGCTGGTGCGCCGCAAGTCCAACCCGAACATCCGCCGGGTGCACGCGGTGCGCGGGGTGACCTTCACCGCCTACCGCGGCGAGGCGATCGGCATCATCGGCTCGAACGGCTCGGGCAAGTCCACCATCCTGCGGGCCATCGCCGGCCTGCTGCCGCCGGAGAGCGGGAAGATCTTCACCGACGGCCAGCCGTCGCTGCTCGGCGTGAACGCGGCGCTGATGAACGACCTGACCGGCGGGACGAACGTGGTGCTGGGCGGTCTGGCGATGGGCATGTCGCAGGAGGAGGTCAGGGAGCGCTACCAGGGCATCGTGGACTTCTCGGGCATCAACGAGAAGGGCGACTTCATCTCGCTGCCGATGCGCACGTACTCCTCGGGCATGGCGGCCCGGCTGCGGTTCTCGATCGCGGCGGCGAAGAACCACGACGTGCTGATGATCGACGAGGCGCTCGCGACCGGCGACCGGGCGTTCCAGAAGCGCTCCGAGGAGCGCATCCGCGAGCTGCGCAAGGAGGCCGGCACGGTCTTCCTGGTCAGCCACAACAACAACTCCATCCGCGACACCTGCGACCGGGTGCT